>JBAVJG010000094.1:0-15659 GCA_049687655.1 Anaerolineales bacterium
ACATTGCGCGTTCCAACTACATTGTTGGTGATAGCTTCCTCGACGTTGTACTCCATCAATGGGACATGTTTGTGCGCAGCCGTATGAAAAACAACTTCGGGGCGGTGAGCCTGGAATACCATCCGCAAGCGAGGAACATCACGCACATCTGCGATAACCGGGTGAATCGAAAGCGTTCCATAATCTTCTTGCAACTCCAGAAAAGCATCGAAGATGCTGTTCTCGCCATGACCCAACAAGACCAGTTCGGCAGGCCCCCAGCGCGCCACTTGCCGGGAAATTTCCCGGCCAATCGAACCGCCTGCGCCAGTGACCAAAACGCGCTTGCCGCTCAAGCTGGAACCGACCAATCTATCATCAATTTTGGCAGGTTCGCGACGCAACAGGTCAGTAATGTCTACTTCGCGTAAACGGCTGACGCTGACCTTGCCACCGATCAATTCGTAGATGCCTGGCATCGTCCGTGAGGGGATGCCTTTTCGCCGACAAACATCTGTCACCCTACGTAATATTTTTCCCGGCGCGGAAGGGATCGCGATGATGACTTCATCCACATTCTGGTTGTCGAGCACGTCGGAAAGGTCTGGGACTTTGCCGATTACAGGCACGCCATAAATCTCATGTTTTTGCTTGGCCGGATCATCATCCAAGAAACCAATTGGTAACAAATTGATTTGAGATGTTTTTTGCAGTTCGCGTACAACCAGGGCGCCAGCATCCCCTGCCCCAATAATAAGCACTTTACTTCTTTTGCCATTTCGATTGAAGGAGGACTGTTCGGATAATATGCGCAGGGCGAAACGTGAACCGCCAATCAACACCAAAGAGAGCAACCAGTCAATGCCCAGTGCAGACCGAGGCATACCGGGAACTATCCAACCAAAGCTGATAAGCAATAACATCACACCGGATGTCAACACGGAGGCTGTACTGACCGCAACGGTGATCAAGCGTAATTCGCTCGTGCTGGCATATATCCACAAGCGGCGATACAACCCGAAAACATAATAGACTGGCACCTTTGTCAGTAAGGCCACACCCATCATGATCGCAATTGCCGGAAAATAAAAGGGTAACTGTTCGGCATCCAGGCGCAGCGCAAAGCTCCCCATCACCGAGACGAGGATGAGCGCCAGGTCCCCCAGAAGCACATACCGGTTGCGAATATTAATACGCGCGCGGGGTGTTACGCCTGCATCCATGCGACCGTCTCCTTCAAGCCTTCATCGAGCGATACTTGTGAACGAAATCCAATCGTCTTTGCAGTAAATTCCGGGCTGCCCACCGAGCGATAGATGTCACCCGAACGCGGTTCGACAAAAACGGGGTCAGGTACGTTGGAAAACAAATCGTATAGCACTTCCAGCAAATCCAACAAACGTGTCTCCTGCCCGGTGCAAACGTTGAGAACCTGCCCGGGGGCATTTGGATGCTCAGAAGCCACAAGATTTGCCCGTACTACATCCCGAACATTGATCAAATCCCGCGTTTGGCCGCCATCGCCGAAGATTGTCACTGGTTTACCATCAAGCAAACGGCGAATAAAAATCGGCACGGCAGCAGCATACATCGAGTCCGGTCGCTGGCGCGGGCCATAAACGTTGAAGTAGCGCAATGCCACCACTTCCAGTCCAAATGCATGTGTATACAACTGGGCATAGATCTCATCCGTTCGTTTGGAGGCTGCGTAAGGCGAAAGGGATTGGGTTGGAGTAGTTTCCTTCAACGGCAATGCATCTGATTCGCCATACACCGCAGCACTGGATGCAACCACGACACGTTTCACCCCGGCTTCTCGGGCTGCATCAAACAGACCTATCGTCGCACTCACGTTGACGTCGAAACAATCCTGCGGTTTTTCCATGGATTCGGGGACAGAGACAAAGGCCGCCTTATGAAAAATCACATCCACATCCCGAACAGCAGTCTCGATAATGGCACGATTCCGCAAGTCACCTTCATAAATCTCAAACCTGCCACCGTTAAATTGCCTGGTCAGCCCCGAAAGGTTTTCCCGCTTGCCCGTTGAAAAATTATCCAGCACGCGCACATCCGCACCCTGTTCGAGCAGAGCATGTACGATGTGGGAACCAATAAAACCGGCACCACCGGTAACCAGGTATCTCATTATCTCCCACCGCCTCGCAGAACCGTTGTGATTGTTCGTAAAATAATATTTATATCCATAATCAAACTTCGGTGCTTGATGTAATACAGATCATATTCAATCTTTACTTCGGTATCGTGAACTGTGGCCACATAACCATAATTGATTTGAGCCCATCCGGTCAACCCCGGTTTAGCCAACAAGCGGGCGCGATAAAATGGAACGTTCTTTTGAAAAGATTGCACAAGTTCAGGACGTTCAGCCCGCGGCCCGACCAGGCTCATCTCACCCCGCAGAATATTCCAAAATTGCGGCAGTTCATCCAGGCGAGCCTTTCGCAAAAAATTTCCAACACGCGTAACGCGCGGATCGTTCTCTTCAGTGGGTCTGACTTCTCCGTCTGCCTCCGCATCCTGATGCATGGTTCGGAATTTATATATTTTGAACACTTTGCCACCCTGTCCCAAACGTGGCTGAGAGTAAAAAATCGGCAAGCCGCTGTCAATAAGGATCGCCAGTGCAGCAAACGGGAAAAATATGAAAAAGAATATCAGGCCGACCAACCCGCCGATGACGTCCATTAAACGTTTGACTAATAAATACATGCCGCTGACCCGCGCCTGATCGGTGAACGAACGAATTATCCAGTCCGATTCGAGGTGGTGGATGGGAACGCGCCCGGTCATTTCCTCATATAACGTGGGCATACGGGTAACTTCGACGCCCTGTTCCTGCACATCCAATATCGTCTGAAATGTGGTGCCCTGAATCACGCCACTGACTGCTACAACAATATCCGATATTTTATGGGCCTCGATAAGATCCAACAATTCAAAGCTTTGACTGAGGACCGGAATACCATTGATAGAACTGCCCAATTTTTGGGGATCGTCATCAACAAATCCAATCAGGTTGAACGGGGGCGGATTCTGAGCAACATAAACTTCAGCAAGAGTACAACCGGCTTTACCCGCGCCAACCGCCAAATAGTGACGCACTTGCCCCGAAGAGGTGTAAAACCGGATATATAGCGTACGCCATAAAATTGTCAATATAGATGAATAAAGCAGAAAAGCACCCACGCCAATACGCGGCAGCACGTTCGGGTTCACCCGGATGATAAAAACCAGAGCGTATATGATCAGCCCAACAAAGGCAGCAATAGCTATTCCTCGTATCGTCTTGCGCCAGTTTGAGGCCGTATGCGGCTCGTACAACTCAATCATCAGTAACAGCCATGCCACTGGAAGCAGATAAAACCAGAATGGGATGTCGATATTTTCCAGCAACTGTTTGATGACGTTTTGCTTGAAACCGTCAGCGGCCAACACGTAGCGTTGGTATTCCCTCCAGGTATAGATCGAGGCAATTACCGACGCGACAGCCATCAGCAGATCTCCCACAAACAAGAGCACACGATGCTCGCTAGGCCGGAGACGTAATCTTGAAGGCTGGTGGCTAGCCATTCTTTCGATTTTCCATGGTTGACATAATCATGCTCCACAGAAAACCACCGCCCCATGCCAGGTGCATTGTTGCGATGGAAAGCGGTAGTCCTATGAATAGATATATTTTCCGCTGGCGCATAGCAGACAGTAAACCAGCCAGCAAGAGTACTGTACCATAAATTATGAGTTCGAATGCCAACGTCCAGCCTGCAGGCGGCCACCAGGAGAACAAAGTTAATCCAATCAGGCTGGCGACTAAAAGCGGGGGTAAGCTCTGACGCCAGCGAACTGTATCCGGGTAGCGGCGCAGCATGCGGAATTTCCAGTAGCCGTAACGCCAGTATTGACGGGTCAGCTCTCGCAGTGTTGAACGCGCAAAATAAACGGTGACAATTTCCGGGTCCAGCCAGACGCGCCCACCTGATTGGCGGATGCGCACGTTGAACTCGTAGTCCTCGTTCGTTAGCAAGGTATCATCGAACAGCCCGATCTTGTCTACCAGCGAACGACGGAAAGCGCCAAACGGGACCGTGTCCACCGCGGAGGCTTGCGCGCCAATGCGATAACCAGCATCTCCTACACCCAGCGGATGGCCGGCAGCGACAGCGATCGACCTAGCTATCCAGCTTTTACCGCCTGGCTTAATCTCCCACACACCACCCACGTTGTCCCCCTGGTTTGAATCGAGCGCTTTAACACAGCGTTCCACATAATTTGGATAAGGCCGGGAGTGCGCGTCCATGCGAACGACAATTTCGCCACGCGAGGCCTGAATGGCACAGTTGATAGCCGAAGGGATGCTACGAGCTTTATTTTGGACAATGCGTACATCCAGATCAAGACGCTCGCTTTGAAAACCCGCTATTTCATCACGCGTGCCGTCTTCAGATAGGCCTTCTGCAATTACCACTTCCATTTCGGCGCGTGGAAAGGTCTGCTGGTAAATGGCTTCCAGAAGTTGGCGAATGGTTGCCTGTTCGTTGTAGCAGGGAATAATGATCGATACACGTGGTGGCATAGATGTCTGACGGACTCGTATATGGATTATACAGGTTTTACATAATCTGTAATGGAGTGTTTTTTCGTTCCCCGGGTATTTACCATGGTATTGCCCGAAGAGCCATGTTACTTTTTTCGACTCAGGAGGGTCGTCGCCGCGGGCTGAACGAGCGGCAGATGAACAGTGAATGTTGTCCCTAGCCCCTCCTGGCTACGAACCGTAATTCTACCACTATGTGCGGCTACAATCTCGTGAACGATCGCCAGGCCCAGACCGGCTCCGTGTTTCTCCCCCCCGGGACGGGATAAATCGGCCTGGTAAAAGCGTTCGAAGATATATGGTATCGCATCGGGGGGGATGCCTGATCCAGTATCGGCAACCAGGATTTCCATCTCGGTTTGGGTGGATTGGATCTGCAAGGTCACCCGCCCACCAGCGGGAGTGTGCCTGAGCGCGTTATCGACCAGATTGGTAAAGACCTGCGCCAGCCTGTCACCATCAGCAGTCAGGATTGGAAGGTCGGGCGGTAAGTCCAGAATCAGGTTGATCTCACCTTTCCGGGCCTGCATGCTGAATTTTTCAACAATGCTATCCAGCAGCACGCGCATATCCACAGGTGCCATCGTAAGGTTGGCAGTACCGGCATCCAGACGGGCCAGATCGAGCAAGTCCAAGACCATGCGGTGCATGCGTCCCGACTCGTTGTAGATGATTCCCGCAGCCTGCTTCTGCTCGCCGGCTGTACCGGCAGTGCCATCCAAAATGGCCTGCGCAAAACCCTGGACGGACGTAAGCGGGGTTTTCAATTCATGCGAGACATTAGCGACGAAATTACGCTGAGAGGTCTGGCTGCTGCGCACGCGTGTGATCATGGCGTTGAAGGCGCGCGTCAATTCGCGCACCTCGCGCGGGCCTCGCTCCGAGACGGGTTGAGTCTCGGCTGCCGGGATATGCTGCGAAGCTGTCACCAACTGTTGGAGTGGATCGGCCACCCAGCGCGCCACACCAAATGCCAGCACCAGCGCCAGCAATAAGGCAATGCAGCCTCCCTGCACCAGAATGGGGGACAATTCGTCCCGCAATATGCTCAACAACGGTACGCGTGGACGGGGAGTGGCAACCAGAAGGGTTGTGCCGTCATCCAATGGCTGGCGTGAAAACAACCATACTTGCCCTCCATCATCTCGCACAGTTGGAATTTCGCGATTGACAAGCGTTCTCCTTGGTAAGCCGATACCGGGTTGCGAGGGGTTTGTGTCTTTAAGCAACTGCCCGCTCGGAGCAAACAATAATATGCGAACATCAAACGCATTTGATGCGCGATCCATCGCTACCGACAGAGAGCGTCCAAATAGGTCGCCCTGTCGATTAACGATACCCGTTTCTACCGTCCGCAGGCGCGCCAGGGTTTGTCGATACAAAAGCGGGTTCCGCCATAGATAGAAGCCAAACGCCACAGCCATCACTCCTAATGCGGTGGCAATTAGCAGGGCATAGCTTAACCAGAGACGAGCGCGCAGTGAGGCGAACATATTAAACGACCAGTTTGTAGCCAACACCCGTTACGGTTTCGATATTGACTGAACCACCGTCGAGTTTCTTGCGTAAGTGTGCGATATGGACATCTACTGTACGAGTCTGGCCATAAAAGTCGAAACCCCAGGCTTGTTGCAGCAACTGTTCACGCGTAAAGACACGTCCCGGCTGTCCTGCCAGGGTGAGCAGCAGGTCGAATTCCTGGGTACGCAGGTCGAGGTCTCGGTCGGCGAGGCGGGCTTCGCGGCGGGCCGGGTCGATAGACAGATCGCCCACAGAAACGGGTTTGCCATCCGCAGAAGCCTTTCGTTCCCGCCGCAGAATGGCTTTCACGCGTGCCACCAACTCGCGCGGGTTGAACGGCTTGGTCAGGTAATCGTCCGCGCCCATTTCGAGGCCAAGAATCTTGTCGATGTCCTCATCCCGGGCGGTCAGCATCAGAATGGCTACGGGATCATCCTTGGCGCGCAATTGGCGGCAGACTTCGAAGCCATCCAGTTTCGGCAGCATGACGTCCAGCACGATCAGGGCGGGACGTTGACCTGCCACCGCTTCGAGAGCCGCTTCCCCATCCCCGACCGATTCCACACGAAAGCCTTCACGCTCCAGGTACATTCGCGCAAGCTGGATAATGGACGGTTCATCGTCCACGAGCAGGATCAGGTCGGAAGGCATGGTTCAGTGAGCGGTTATCAGTATTCAGTAACCAAGGTTCAGGGTTCAGTCGCCGTGAGCGGGGGTGGTCAGGGCAATGGCTTCGATTTCCACTTCAACGCCCTTCGGCAAAGCTGCCACCTCCACAGCTGAACGTGCGGGCGGATTCTCAGGAAAGAATTCGGCATAGACCGCGTTCATTTTCGGGAAGTCAGCCATATTCTGCAGGAACACGGTCGTCTTGACCACATAGTTCAGCCCGGAATTGGCAGCTTCGAGCACCTGTTTTAAATTATTCAACGCCTGGCGTGTCTCAGCTTCGATCCCACCGCTAACAATTTCCATCGTAGCCGGGTCGAGGCCGATCTGCCCGGCCGTGAATACCATACTCTCCGTGCGGACGGCCTGGGAGTAAGGTCCAATAGCGCCCGGCGCTTTGTCTGTGTTGACGATCTTCTTGCCCTCAGTTGTATACATGTTTCACTCCTTAATTTCCAAATTTATAACGATGTAACTACTTATGCTAAACACTTTGTAAAGAAGAATCCGCAAAAAGGAGATGGGCGCGTACGCCTCATCCCCTTTTTTGGAATCCTTCTTCAAAAACATTGTAGTTTTGATTTCATGATTGTAAGCCAACTGGGGGGAATGGTCAAAGAGACAGAACTTAGAAACCTTGGTTGGACACGGATTACGGGGATGGTGCGGATTTTCCGTTGAATCCGTGTCCAAAAAGTGATTATCCCTGCGTACCTGCAGTATCCGTCGGTCGGCGCGCATCGCGGAAGGCTTTAAGGGCTTCACGCAGCGCTTTTCCCGGCTCGCCAACGATCTCGCGAACCTCTTTCAGCTTCTCGCCCAGTTCCCTGACCGTTTCAAGGGCTTTCTCGTGGTCGGTCACTTTGCCATCGGCATCAAAGCCCTGGTGTGAGTTGATGATGCCCTTGGCGCTCTCGTAGATCGGGTGCGCATCTTTTAGAGCTTCTTTAAAAGTATCCAGGGCAGCCTGCAAAGCAGTAACATCCTTTCCATTTTCTTCCAACCTGTCGATCAGGTTCTGGACACGCTCGACAATTACATCGGAACGGTCAAGCTTATGTCCCTGGCGCTCGTAGATGCGCTGCAAACGCGCCCAGATTCGCTCCAAGCGCTCATCAGTTAGGCGGGTTGTGTCAGCAGGCGGGTTTTCCGAATCACTCAACCCGGATGCGTAGACGCTGGTAAGGGGCAAAGCGGCCAGCGCCAGGGCAGCAACCAATGTTAGAAGGATGGTTTTTTTGAACTGCAAAGAAAATTTGATCATGATTATCTCCTTATCGTTTTTATGACCCTCATTTTAGGAGTTGATCGTTATCGTCGTATAGCAGGCATGTAAATTCTGTGTAAAACCTAGAACAAAAAAACCGCCAACTTGGCGGCTGTAGATCAATGTGCTATTCTCGACAGAGCAGCAGCATAGTCAAGTCATCCGCCTGATCTTCATCTCCTACGAATTCATCCAGATCGGATTCGACGCCTTGTAAGATACGTTCAGCGGATTTGGATTTTCCTCGTTGTAATGCGGCGATGATACGCTCTTCGCCGAAGATGTCACCGTCCGGGGAAAAGGATTCGTTCAGGCCGTCTGTGTAAAGCAGGAGA
Organism: Anaerolineales bacterium; assembly: GCA_049687655.1. GTDB lineage: Bacteria > Chloroflexota > Anaerolineae > Anaerolineales > Villigracilaceae > JAABUE01. The sequence continues at coordinate 8,387 of JBAVJG010000094.1, forward strand.
AAATCTCCCTTAGCCAACTCGATGGAGCGCTCCTCGATTTGTTCCCCTTCGACCACGCCCAGCGCCATGCCGGTGCGTGTCAGGCGTTCCACCCCATCATCGTGAGTTACCCATAGCGGCGGGTTGTGTCCCGCGTTGGCGTAGACCAATTTTCCAATCTCCGGGTAGAGCAAAGCATAAAACGCTGTGACGAACATGCCCTGCTGTGTATCTGGGATGAGCAGGTCATTGACACGGCGCAAAGCTTCGGCGGGCGATTCGGTCCCGATAACGGAAGCATGCACGAGCGTACGTGTGAGCGACATAAAGAGCGCCGCCGGCATGCCTTTATCGGCTACGTCCGCGATGAACAGGCCAATACGCCCGCCGGGCAGTTCCATCACATCGTAGAAGTCGCCGCCTACCTGACGGGCTGTCCGCCAGCGGGCTGCCAGGTCCCAGCCGGAGAGTAATGGCATGGTCTCCGGGATGAAGCTCTGCTGGATCTGGCGGGCAAGCTGGGCTTCGGTCTCGAAACGTTCGCGCAGGACTTTCTCGTCCTGGAGATGGTCGTTCTGGACTGCCAGGGCGGCCTGCTGCGCGATACCGTTGATGATGTCCAGACGGCGAGCCCGGAAGCGCAATCCGCCGGGGGCTTCCTCTACCAGTAAAATCCCAAAAATGTCATTCTTGATCAGTAGAGGAACTGCCAGAAGAAGTTGACGGTTACCCGTTAACGCAGTTTCTTCCGAGGCTTCGTCCGGCGCATCCATTCTCAACCAATCTTTTATGGATGATTCTGCGCTAACCGGTAGCGCCAATAAGCGCGCCTGTTCATGCGCCGCATCCAATAGGGGCGAGGCGTTCAAAGGATAATCGCTCTCCCAGAATGCAAGTTCATCCTCCTCGGAAAGACCGTATTCCTCGTACGGACAATAGGCTTCCTTATCAGAATCCCAGAGATATAGGACACAACGATCAACACCCACCAGGATGGGCATGATGCGAATGATTGTTCCAAGGATTTCGTCCAGGTCGTTCAGGCTGACAACAGCTTGCGCCACCTGTAATAAGGCGGCCGAAGCATAAGCCTGCTCCTGGGCGGAATCGTACAGGCGGGCGTTTTCGATGGCCACCGCAGCATAACTGGCAAAGGTGGTTGTCATGTCCCGGGCTTCGTGACCATAGCGACCCGGGGTGGAATGCGCCAGGGTCAACACGCCCAGGGGTCGGTCCCCAACGTGTAAAGGCGCAGCAATGGACGAATAGTTTTCGTCAAAGCCGGCAGCCAACCCGGAGGGCCACTTCGGGTCACTGGAATGGCGTATTATTGGCTGGTCTGAGATTAACGCGCTCATCAAAGCAATAGAGGCTTCCGGCGAACTCTGGCGAGCAGCTTCCAACGATTCCTCATCACAGCCATGCACTGCCGCCAGATACAAGTCTCCATCTTCAAACAACCATATCGTCGAAACATCCACGGGCAGGGAGTTAGGCAATTCAGCCAGGATCGTATCCAGCACTTGCTCGACACCCACATTGGCAGACAGCAGAACCGCCACTTCTCGCAGGCTGTCAGCCACCCGCCGGCGCCACTGTTCTGATTGATATAGGTCGGCATTGTGGATGGCGGAGGCAATGCTGCCCCCAATGGCCTCGAAAATCGTGCTGTCTTCATCAGTGAAGGCGTTCAATCGGTCGCTCTGGACATCCAGAATGCCTACCACTTCATGGTCGAAAAGCAAGGGGACACATAATTCAGATCGAGTCTCATCAGGCGGAATTGGCGGGGGCACATAACGTTCATCCTGGCTGACATCATTTGCAAGGACAAGTTCACCCGTCCGCGCCACCCAGGGGATGATGCCCGTTGGATCATCCAAAGGGATGGCATACTCCTCCAACTCCCGGCTGCGTGTACCGCTACCGGCCTCATAGATTACCTGTCGGCGATTCGGGTGTACTGTAAACAAATGTACAAAAGGGTAGCCAAACTTTTCATGGATAAGTTCGGCCGTCGTGTGCATGAGCTCACTCAAATCCAGCGTGGAGGTAACTACCTCGCTAACTTCAGCGATAAGCGCCAACTGGTCTGCACGGCGGCGCAAATCACTATACAGGTGCGCGCCCTCTACGGCACGCGCAACGTTGGCGGCCAGCGTATCCAGGATCAACAGATCATTGGGATGAAAAGCGTGCAACTGATCGCTCTGTATATCCATGACCCCCAACACTCGATCTTCGAGTTTCAATGGCACAACAACTTCGGATTTGGTCTCCGGCAGATTGGGGATGAAGCGGAAGCGTTTATCCGCGCTGACATCCTCTACAACGATGCGTTCTCCGGACTGAGCAGCCTGTCCGATCAATCCCTGGCCGAGTTCTACCTCCAACGTATTCTGCGCTTTGTGACGTCCTTTGCGCGGCGTGGAGGCACTGGAGCGAAAACTGAGTTTTTGTTCACCCGGCTCGCGTGTAAAAATACTTACGTAATAGTAATGGAATGTAGCCTGGATAAGCTCAGTGATACGGCGCGCGAGTTCATCCACATCCATTACATTGGCAATCTGGGCGCTGACTTCCCGGACGAGGTTGAGCTGGTTCAGACGAAAGCGTTCGACCCCCACGCGATGTGCGGCAAATAAACCGACTGCAATAATGTCGGCTAAACCTGCAAGCAATTCGACTTCTTCCCGTGGAAAATTTTTCTTGTCTTTATGGTTGACCTGTAACACCCCCAGAGTGAACCCCTGATCTACGAGCGGGATAGCTGCAAAGGTTTCATTTGAAGCATCTTCTGCATTTGAAGTCTTGATAACTGGTTTGCCCGAGTGGAAAGCTTCGCGCATCCCGGCCAACTCCGGCTCGGGTGGGAAAAGATGCTCCTCGTCCCAGTCAGGTAGACGGAAGAGGTTTTCGTGCAACCACACGTCCACTTCACCGGTCACCAGGCGCCGGGTCATATGGATGATGCGGTCTCGTTGATCTGCTAGCGAAGTGGTGCTGGCTAATTGTTCTCCAAGGCCAGCAAGCGCTCGCCAATCAGATGATCCGGGAGAACGGGTTGCAGCGGTCACCCACCATCTCCAATACGTTTGATCATCGTCAGGGTATTGCCCGTTCTATCCGATGATTCGTAGGTAACCTCATCCATCAGCTTGCGCATCAGGTACATTCCCAACCCGCCGATCTTGCGTTCGGACAGGTCGGCTTTCACATTTGGTTCAGGCACACTGGATGGACTGAAGGATTTTCCCTGGTCGCGCATCACGATTTTCAGGCCCCCTTCAAATATAGTGCAATCTATCTCCAGCTTGCCGTTCTGCATGCCAGCATAAGCATGCTCGATAATGTTTGAACTGGCTTCATCGGCCGCTAGCTGGATAGAATAGATTTCTTTATCAGAAAATCCGACCTGGCTGGCCGCTTCTCCGACAAACTCCCGGATCTCGTCCAGGTTGTCAAAATCTGCATCAAAAGTGACTTTGCTCATCTCAGAAGTCAAAAGCCGCCCACATCCGCAGACGGAGGCGGCTTGTTATCAATAAAAGCGATGCTATTTCAACAGATTAAAAACTACCCACCGCTTCGACGGTGTCGGGGTAGGTTTTGAACAGCTCGGTAAATCCGGCCAGTTCAAGGGCCTCCTGGACGCGGTCGGGAACGCAGGCCAGCACGATCTCACCACGATTATAGCGCTTGCATACTCGTTGGCTGGAAAGTAAGGCACGGAAACCGGCGCTCGACATATATTCCAGATCAGTCATATCTAGCACGATCTTATACCGGCCATCATCCGTAACGCTTTTAAGGGCTTCAGTCAGTTGAGGCGCTGTGCTACTATCAATACGCCCACTGACAGCGAGCATATCACAACTTTTGAACTGTTTGGCAGTAATTTCCATCTGTTATCCTCCATAGGTGAGGGGCTTGTTGAACTGAAAAATTATAACATGACAATATTGCTGTCAAGTAAGCGATTTCAGGGGCAACCGAACAAAACCATTTGGCCGTGACACTGGTCATTCTCTCCCGGTTATGGCAAAATACACCTATGCCTCGTTGGCTTCCCATTCTCATCGCTGCACTACTTGGAATCGCGCTAGGACTGGTCTATGGTTGGATCATTGATCCGGTTCAATATACTGACATCACTCCCGATGCCCTGCGCATCGACTACCGGACCGATTACGTGCTCATGGTCGCTGAGGCTTATCTGGCCGAGGATGACCCCGCGCTGGCTGCCCGACGATTGGCCGTTTTGGGCAGCGACCCGCCTGCTCTCATCGCCGGGGAGGCTTACAACTTTGCCCAACAGTCGGCCTATTCCGCTGATGACCTGGCTCTTATCCAGGAACTTGTAGTTGCCCTGCAAACCTGGCAACCCCTCCCCGGGACGAGCCTGCCATGACGAGAAGACTCTTCCCCTTGGTATTGCTGCTGGCACTCGCAATTGGTTTCGGACTTGGACTGGCCTACGCCTGGGTCATCGCTCCTGTCCAATATGTGGAAGCAGAACCCCGCCTTCTACGAGATGATTTCAAGGACCACTTTCGCTCCGCCATCGCCGCAGCTTACGCTTCTAACGCAGACCTGGAACGCGCCCGCGCACGCCTGGAATTGCTCGGCGACCCAGACCTATCCCAGGCTTTAGCCGCCCAGGCACAACGTATGCTGGGGAGCGGTGAGTCGCCCGAAGCCGTCCAACAGGTGGCTTTGCTGGCCTCCGCCCTGGAGGGACAGGCGGCAGAAAACCAGCCATCTCCTACAATCGAAACAGCCACCCCTGAAACTTCTACTCCTGTAAATAACAGTGACACACCCGTCCAACCAGAAGGCACCGCAACAACCGTATCCGAAACGCCTGAGCCAACCACAGAATTAGAACCAACAAATACACCGCTTCCGCAGCTTTCAGCGACACCCCGGCCAACCCGGACGCCCACTGCCACGCTGGGCGCACCCTATCAACTAATAGGTGAGGAAATCGTATGCGAACCGGAACTGGCGGAAGGATTGCTTCAGATCGTTGTAACTGACATAAGGCGTCAACAAATTCCGGGGGCGGAAATCATCATCACCTGGAACAACGGCGAAGAACATATCTTCACCGGATTGAAACCCGAACTGGGTCACGGCTATGCAGATTTCCTGATGACCCCGGATGTGAACTACTCCGTCCGTATGGCGGATGGTGGCGCACCTGCCTTGGACCTGACTATACCCGATTGTGAAAATACAAATGGCGAACCTTATCTGGGTGGGATGCGACTCACGTTCAAACAACCCTGATAAACACTAAAAAGGTAAGGGAGCGGGTGTGAACCCCGCTCCCTTACCTTTTTGGTAAATCATTTAGGACTTACGCACTTTGCAAAAAGATACCGAAACTAAGGGGGGCGTACTGCGCAGCACGCCCCCCTTAGTTTCGGGCTTTCTCCGTATTTTTGCGTAAGTCCTGTCATTAAAATTCTAAGGAATAATATTGAGCGCATCCGCCCCAACGCGTATCTCTATATCTACGTTTGAGGTAGCGTCCGGCGCGAACAGGATCTGGCTGGTAGCATCGACCCCAAAGGCTGTAATCAGATATCGCAGCGTATACAATTTCGGCCCATACATAACAATTGTCGTACGGTTATACTGTCGTTCAGCGTAACCGCCTGCTTCAACAACTTGCATGCCCTGCGCGAGCAGGAAGTTTCCCGTTCGTTCGGGCAAGCCCTCGGTAAAGGTGCCGTTTACAACGCGCACGCGGGCAGCATCTTCCTGCATCAGCGCGGCTGGATCGCCGCTTGCCATCGGGCTGAGCGGCCCTGCGGCTGAGAATATCTCGTCACGCAGCACGCGGATCTTATCCGGGATGGGTTTGAAAATGCTGGCATTTTGCCCGCCCAAAATAACATTATCCAGAGTGACCATAGTGTAATCAATCACACCGCGTTTGATATTTTCTCTGGGAATCTTAGATAACAAGACACCCAGTCTCAAGGCATCATCGAAGCTGAGATTCGTACGCAGGCCAGCCTGGGCTTCCGCATAAATCTCCGGCGCTTTGGACACCATGTCGGGGAAATTCTGTGGCGAGAACACCTGATCGACCAGCGCCATAACAACTTTCTGTTGGCGATTGGCGCGGTCCACATCCCCGCCATCCGTGTGACGGTTGCGTGCATAGCCAAGAACCTCATAGCCCCAATAATCGCGACAATCAGGGCCAATTTTTACTGGGGGCTTGGGGCCAATCGGGTCGATCCAAATCTTTTCACCCGGGCATAGATATAAGCCTCCCATAGCATCGATAGCTTCTTCAAAAGCTTTAAAGTCCACCTGAGCATAATATTGGATGGGAACACCGATGAATTGTTCGACCGTTTTAACAGCCAATCCCGGCCCGCCACCTGGCAGCCTGCTGCCCTCACCGGAAGAATAAGCCGTGTTGATTCGGCTGTATCCAAAACCGGGGATATTGACCCACATATCACGCGGAACGGAAAGCATCCCGGCGGTTTTGCTGACCGGGTCAATGGTGAATAGGATCATCGTGTCAGATCGTGGCGCACCCTGCCCTACTTCCCAGTCCCGTTCATCCAGGCCGATAAACAGCAAGGTCACGCGGCTACCGCCATCCCAGGCGGGTGGCAGGTCCGATTCGGGGATACCAGGATCAAGAGGCGCAGGCACCTCACCGGAAACTTCGGGTTCACCCTTCTGGTTATATTTTACAGCCACTCCAGGCAGATTCGTGATCTCCCACCCCACCACAAAGTTGCGGGTAAAGATGAAAGCGGGAATCGCCAAAGCAATTGCGACTGCAATCAAAACAACCCACCTGATCGATATTCGTTTTAGAAAACTCAAGTTCAGTTTTTTCATTCTTCCTACTCAGGTTTGAGATAGATCATATTCAAGCCCAATCGTTCCAGGCCTTCTTCAGCCCAATGCTGCAACATTACAGAGTCGTCTTCGAGGGCCGCCATTAAGGCTGGGATGGCGCTAAAGTCACCGATTTCAGCCACGGCCCGCAGCGCGTTGATGCGCGCTCTTTGTGGAGCGTCCTTTGGGACTTCCAACAATGACGGGATTGCCGGTTTCCCGATCACGATCAGTGCGCTACGAGCCAGATCCGATACCATCGAATCTTCATCGCTCAAAGCCCGGATGAGGGGCCCGGTGGCCGTTGCATCGGGATGGTTGCACAACCCGAGCGCCGCCGCCTGGCGTACTTCGGGGGCCGAGTCATTTAATAGCGGGAGCAACCATTCGGTCCGTGCTTGAGGCGATTGGGCCAATG
>JBAVJG010000095.1:0-8178 GCA_049687655.1 Anaerolineales bacterium
ACTAAACTCATCTATAGTAGGTCTTGATGCCTACGGGCTTAAATTTCGAGCCAGAAATTTTATAAATACTATGTGACAATTTCTGTCTACCCTCCTTTCTTGATTGGTTATTGGAATCATAATATCAACCTTGCATTTTTGTAAGGTATATCCATGACGAAAAAAACACCGTAAAGTTACCCCGTACTCCATAATTCGATATTTACATTCTATGTGAGAGCTAACAAAAAGGCAAGCAATTTAGCATTACAAGTGTCTTAATATTATCTTAATAGTCCAAATTTACCACTTCAGCACCCTGCTATAATCCGGCGCATGTCGACGTTGCGCCGCGCCCTATCCCTCTTTGGCTGGACCAAACACTCATCCATCCTGCTCAGCGGATTCCTGCTAATTATTTTCCTTATTGTTCAAATCTGGTGGCAGTTGACGGAGAAATATCTCGCCTATACGGATTGGAGCAAACGTATCCCATGAAAAAGATTTTCGTTTTTCCCGGTCTGTGCATCTTTTTGATCTTTGGAAGTATTTTCCATTCTTTAACTCTTGAAGTTGCGCGGGCCGCTCCAGCGAGGGGCGAAAAAACGCTAGTCCTTTATGATGCTGCAACGGGGACAGTCCCGGGCGCGCCGTTGATGAACTTCACCGATTTTCCACCTGGTGTGGCCTCGCCATCATATTCGAACATCGCGACTGTGCTGGATACAACTGCATCGGGTCGAGACACCTATGCCGGATGGATATCCAATGGAACGAACACACCCGGCTTCCCCATTCTCGACCGGGCTGCAAGCTTCCAGGTCGACTTTACGCTTCGGATCGAAAACGAATCTCACAGAAATAATGACCGTTCCGGATTCAGTCTGATCATTCTCAGTGAAGATGCCAAAGGAATCGAACTAGCGTTCTGGGAGAACGAGATCTGGGTGCAAAATGATAGCAGCACTGGCGGGTTATTTAAGCATGGCGAAGGAGCCATTTTCCCAACAACCACTGGCTTGATAAATTATCAACTGGTTGTGACTGGTGATACCTACACATTGGCTGCCGATACACAACCAATTCTCAACGGGCCTGTGCGTGATTATAGCGATTTCGAAGACTTTCCAGATCCGTACCAGACACCAAACTTTCTCTTTTTGGGAGATGACACGACTTCGGCCCAGGCGCGTGTCCAGTTGGAATTTGTTGCCATTACCGGTGCAGAGCCCCTAATGCCAACGAGCACAAATACAAGCACGAACACAAAAAGCCCCTCACCAACGGCTTCGCTTACGCCTGCTCCCAGAGTCACTCCCATTCCATCTCCGACTCCCACTGGGAAAGCTCCCAATGTTTGTCTATCTAACGGGCTTTTTTTGACCGTAATGTTTACCAGTATCGTAATGTTGAAATACATACGTAAAAAACAGAGCTAAAAACCACAGAGGGATAGCTCAAAGGGGAATCATCAAGGTTGGGAGCCGGCTGCTATAATCCGACCCATGTCAACAGTTCGTCGCGCCTTGACCCTCCTGGGCTGGACAAAGCATTCCTCCATCCTACTCAGCGGTTTCCTGCTCACCATCTTCCTGATCGTTTACATCTGGTGGCCGCTGGCCGAAGAAGTACTATCCTACATCGACTGGAACGGTCCCTGGTGGCTGTACATGGATTGGCTGCTGATCGGCATCTTCCTGTTCATGTCGCTGACCATAATCTCGCGCGCCGATCTGCGCGCCGATGGTCTGATCGTCTTCGTGGGGGTATTCGGTGGTCTCGCCATCGAATCATGGGGTACACAGACCAATCTATGGCACTATTACACTGCCGAGCGTCCACCACTGTGGATCATCCCGGCCTGGCCGATTGCGTCCCTTTCGATTGATAGGATTACACGGTTCCTGATTTTTTTAAACACGAAGGGTACAAAGATCTCGAAAGATTTAATCAAGAATCCCTTAGTGTCCTTCGTGTCCGTTGTGTTTAATGTCAAAACAATATACTGGATCACCTTCGCCTCTTTCTACGTCCTGATACTTGCTTTCGTGGCCCCAACATTTGACAAGTCCTATACCTGGCTGTCCCTGCTCCTGTGCGGACTCCTGATTCTGAATCCCACAGATCACCGCATAGCCTTTCTAACCTTCATCGCCGGAGCAGGGCTAGGCTACTATCTCGAACTCTGGGGCACAACTCGTGAATGTTGGACGTATTACACCTTTGAAAAACCGCCGTTCTTTGCAGTTCTAGCACATGGTATGGCCGCGGTCGCATTTTGGAGAACAGGATTGCTTATCAAGCAAATGCTAAAGTTGACGAAACAAAAATTGGCTGAAACATCCATATGACTTTCATCGCCTTCCGAATAGACGGGAGGCATATTTTTTGCAAATTATCTTGACAAGAGGGGGGAATCTGATATACTCGCGTAAAATATAAACTTGTAGAGTATTTTTAGTCCGCCTTCCTGGGTAACCCAATATGGATTTTCAGGTAGTGCGGGCTTGTGTGCGCTTGTGAAGCACTACGCTGCGCAGACCATTACGGAGGTACAACGTGTTTACACTTTTCAAGTTAGCTTGGCGCAATCTATGGCGCAATCGGCGCAGAACGCTGATCGTCGTCATGGCCATGGGAATGATGATGTCATTCCTGATTATGTACGATAGCATGATACTTGGTTTCGAAACTGCTGTTTATGGTAACGCAATCAAGCTTAGCGGCGGCAACATTCAGATCCGCGCGCTCGGGTATGAAGATTCTTACAGCGCGAACCCCATGTTACCCATGGGCAATGGGCTGGATGCCGTCCAAGCGGCTGAAGCGCAGCCCGGTGTAACCGTAGCACTAAGACACGCCAATACAGGCGGTCTGGTCACCAATCGTGAAGGTGTTTTCCCTGTTGGTATTTATGGTATCGAACCTGAAAAAGAGAAATCCGTTAATCCTGTGATGCAGGATGAATTTCTCGTTGATGGACGTTTTCTACAAGCAGACGATGAAGATGTGGTTTTCATCGGAAAAGGCCTGGCAGACGCGATGGGGATAAGCGTAGGCGACCGCATCCCAGTGAGCGGAAAAAACATCCATGAAGAGATGAGCAAACGCATGATGTCTGTCATAGGCATCTACGATATCAATTTGCCGTCTCTGGAACGCCAGGTCGTTTATATCTCCCTTAATGCCGCACAAGATATTTATGATCTGGGCGATAACATAACCGAAGTGATCCTCTTTACAAAAGTTACGGGGAAGGAAAACCCTATTGTAGAAGGACTTAACGCTTCTTTATCGGGATATGAGATTACCACCTGGAAAACCGCCATTCCTGAACTGAGTTCAACTGTCGAGATGAAAAATGCTGTCATGACCGGTTTCAGCGCAGTCATCCTGAGCATCGCTGCGATTGGCATCTTCAACATCCTTCTGATGGCGATCTATGAGCGCACCAAAGAGATCGGCTTGCTCGGCGCTATTGGACTCAAGCCTCGGGAAATTACATTTCTCTTCCTGCTCGAAGGAATCATGATCGGCGTGGTCGGTGCCGTTGTTGGAACGATCATGGGATATTTGATTACCCTGGTCCTGGGTATTTACGGTATTGACTACGGCTTTGCAGTCGAGATGGTCGACTATATGGCATTGATGGGTTCACATATCTACCCTGCCTTCGATATTAATCTGACCTTACAGCGTGCCGCTATGGTGGCCGTGATCTCCACAATCGCTGCTCTGTACCCCGCCATGGAAGCGTCCCGCCGCGAACCTGCAGACGCTCTGCATCACGTCTAGTGCCCTTTTACATGAAAATGCAAGCTTATCTTGACTTTGAACATAAAGCCTTTCCCTTACATCTTTGGATGGACGAGGTATTAGGAGAAACAGTATGAACTACATTCTAAAAATGTCATTGCGAAATCTGGCCCGCAATAAACGCCGCTCCGCGCTTTCAGCTATCGCGATAGCCATAGGGACAGCCTTATTGCTAATCATGTCAGCAACCATCCGTGGCGAAATGCGCGGTTCGCTTGATCTCAATATCAACCTGCGCACAGGCCATTTACAAATTCATACTGAAGACTACAAAGATGAAAATATGAGCCTGAAGCGAAAAGATATGATCGAGGCTCCAACCGAGATATCAAGTCAGATCGAAGGGATCGCTCAGGTCAAAGCGGCCAGCCCGCGCCTGAATGCAAGCGCCATCCTGGCCTTTAAAAATGAAACCATCGGCGTGCAGATCCTTGGCATTGACCCGCCGTCCGCAACCAATGCGCCATTTAGAGATGGCATAGTCGCTGGCGAATTTCTCACTGCAGATGACCGCCAGGGTGTGTTGATCGGACTACCGTTGTCAGAAAACCTGAATCTCAACCCCGGTGATTCGATCGACCTGATCATCAACACATCCAATGGTAATACGGATGAACAACGCTTTACTATTCGCGGCGTTTATACAACAGACACCCCAGGGTATGACAAAGCAACCATCTTTATGCCGCTGGAAAAAGCCCAAACCATCACACGCACTGAAAACTATGCCAGCATGATCTATATCCTCCTGCATGATATGGATGATACCGCCGCAGTCAAGGAAGCCATCTACGCTCCGGGATATATCGTTGAAGACTGGGAAGAACTCAACAAGCTCTTCTTGATCGTCATGCAGTTGTCCAATGCCATGATGTTCTTCTTCAACTTGATGGTCCTGGGTGTTACCTCAACGGTCATTATGAATACGCTTTTGATGGCGGTGTACGAACGCACTCGCGAAATGGGTATTCTGGGCGCACTCGGCATGAAAGGGAAACAGATCAAGGCTCTCTTCCTGACGGAAGCCACCTTGCTCGCTATTGGTGGCGTTGTGATTGGCCTGCTCATTGGCGTGCCGCTTGTTCTTTACTACGCTCAGCAAGGTTTTTATTTTGGCGATTTGGGCATATCAGCATCGTCAGGCATGATGCTTGGCAACTCGATCTACCCTTATCCCACTATTGGTGACGCAGTCAGCGTAAGCATTGCTGCTCTTTTGATCACCATTCTTTCTGGATATTATCCCGCTTCACAGGCATCCAAACTTGAACCTGTGGATGCGCTTCACAGCAATAATTAAGGAGAAACTCATGGAAGTCGCAAAACTTACGGACATTACTCGCGTTTACACCATCGGAGAAGTAGAAACTCACGCCCTGCGCGGTGTTGACCTGAGCATTGGTGAAGAAGAATTCACCACGTTAATTGGCCCATCCGGTTCTGGCAAAACTACTCTTTTGCAGTTGATCGGCTGTCTTGATAAGCCCACTTCTGGCAAAGTATTTATCAACGGCCAAGATGCGACCAGTATGAATCGCAACCAGCGTGCCGACTTGCGCAAAGGTACTATTGGATTCATCTTCCAATTCTACGCATTGGTTCCCACTCTCACCGCTTATGAAAATGTGGAATTACCTCTGCTTCTCATGGGCAAGAGAAATCATAAAGCCCGTGTGATGGAATTGCTCGACGCAGTTGATCTCAGCGATCGAGCTGCACATCGCCCTGACCAACTCAGTGGCGGCCAACAGCAGCGTGTCGCTGTAGCGCGCGCCCTGGCTACTAAACCCAGCATGATCTTGGCTGACGAGCCCACCGCCAACCTGGATACCGAAAACGGTGAACAGGTTATGGAAATCATGCAAAAGCTCAACCAGGAAACTGGCACCACTTTCGTCTTTGCCACTCACGACCCGCGCGTCATCAAGTATGCTCGTCGCGTGGTCACGCTGCAAGATGGCTCGATAGTAAATGACAATAAGAACGAGTAAAATACAGAGAACTAGCATATAAAAGGCGATATTCAAACCATGAAAACAAAATGGATTTTTGTCTTCGTACTCACCCTGGCACTGACCGCCTGTGGACAATCTGAAACTCCAACCCCAATTTCCACCCTCTCACTGGAGGACGGCGCATCTGGCTCAGATTCACCTGCTTCCGTATTAGGAGATACGGTCATTGCCTCAGCAGAAGTGCGCCCGGTGGACACGGTCGATCTGAGCTTTCCTCTTCTTGGAACAGTCATAAGTGTGGAAGTGGAAGTCGGTGATTCTGTGACTGCCGGACAGACCCTTGCCACCCTTGACACTACCATCATCGAAGCTCGTATTGCCGAAGCTGAAGCCCGTGTTCTCTCTGCGGAGACACAGGTTAGCTATTTGAAGCGGGTAGGAGTGGGAAATGCCTATGAGCAAATCGAAGCGGCGCAAGCCGATGTAGACCGTGCACAAGCTGTTGTTGACCAACTCAAAGCGCAACTGGCACAAGCTACCCTGACAACGCCTATTGCCGGAACAATCATCAAAGTTGATGTTGCTCCCGGTGAAACTGCCAATCCCGGGCAAGCCATCATCATCGTAGCCAATCTGGACCAAATGAGGATCGAGACCACCGACTTGAGTGAACGTGATATCCCTGCAGTCCATATTGGTCAAGCGGCAAGTGTTTTCATTGATGCACTTGATGAATCCTTTGAAGGTGAAGTAATAGATATTGACCGCCAGTCAGAAACTGTCGGTGGAGATGTAACTTATAAAGTTACTGTCGAACTCAACCAACAACCTGCTGGCCTGCGCTGGGGCATGAGTGCAGAAGTCGAAATCCAGACGGAGTAATCGCATGAAGCACACTGCATGGACAGCGCTTGCAACATTCGTGCTTGTTCTCGCGATTTCAGGCTGCGCTTCAGCAACAACTGCGACACCCGTCTCCAGCATCGTGTTGGATTCCGGCACTTTCGAAGTTGGCAATGTCCAGGCATCCGCTCAAGTTACCCCTGCACAGGAAACGCGTCTGAGCTTCGCAATCCCTGGCCCGATCAAAGAAGTGACCGTTGAAAAAGGAGATACGGTTGAAGCTGGACAAATACTTGCAACTTTAAACTCACCTGAGTTGGAATATAGTATTTTGCAGGCAGAAGCTGCCGTTCGTTCAGCAGAACTCAACTATGAATACTGGAAATATCCACGAAACGGAGACCGGACCGTTGAAAGGCGTCAACTGGCTGAGCAGGAACTTGAAATAACAAAAAGATCGCTTGATATCGTTCATGCTGAGTTGGCCCAGACAACATTAATTGCACCATTTACGGCCACTGTAATCGCAATAAATGTCCAACCTGGTGAATTCGTGCAGCCCGGTCAGGTAGTAATCGTATTGGCACAGCTGGAAAATTTGAAAATCGAAACCATCGACTTGGGCGAACTTAATGTAGATGCAGTTGAAATCGGCCAACATGCTACCGTTTATATTGAAGCTTTAGATGAGGAATATCCCGGAGAGGTAGTTGCCATCTCACCCATTTCTGATACCGTTGGCGGCGACGTAGTTTACAAGGTTACTATCAAGTTAGAGGAACAGCCAAGGGATTTACTTTGGGGGATGAGCGCGGATGTTGAAATCCAAACGGAGCAATAGCATGAAGCATATTTTATGGATAACAATATTTGTATCTGCGCTTGCTCTAACAGTTGTAAGCTGCAGTCCAGCTGCTACCGCAACACCTCTCCCGGTCATCCCACTTAACACATCTGATAATTCTGAGTTTAGTCATATACAAGCTTCAGGAGTTGTTGTTCCCTCACGGGAAGCTCGACTGAGTTTTCCTATCTCAGGCTTAGTTGAGGCTGTTACAGTGGAGGAAGGCGATCAAATTCAGGCAGGACAAGAACTGGTCAGACTCGATACATCTGAATTGGAATATGATTTGATTGCAGCCGAAGCAGCACTTGAATCAGCTGAAATCGATGCCCGACTGCAAAGACAGCGCAAGAAGAAATTTGATTTCAATACATTCAATTTTGTATATGTCAGTCGTCCGGGAGAAAAGATTTTGATCGCAGATACCAACGTAGAGCAAATGCGTTCTGCTTTGGAAGTGGTGAAAGCATCTATTGCCCAGGGCACTCTCACAGCGCCCTTCGAAGGCACTGCTGTCGAGGTCAATGTTTCCCAAGGAGAATATGTGCAACCTGCCCAAGTGGCTGTTCTGATCGCCGACTTACAAAATGTGTGGATCGAAACTACAGACCTGAGCGAGTTCAACGTTGCTTCTCTTAAAATCGGTCAATCAGCCACAGTTTATGTCGAAGCATTGGATGAAGAATACCTTGGTGAGGTTACCGCGATCTCACCTATCTCCAACACCATCGGTGGTGATGT
>JBAVJG010000096.1:0-9104 GCA_049687655.1 Anaerolineales bacterium
TTTCGGTCTTCTCTTATTCGAGTGCGTAACTCCTCATTATTGAAATGTAAAACGATATTTCCCATAACTGCATAAGATACTACCTCAACATAACGCCATAGCGTCGTAGGATTAATCACATCAGACCAGCCGCCATAAAAACTGGCAAACAAATCATAATCCCAGATTGGAAATGGCAACCAGATTCGATTGAAGATAAATTGAAGGCCTACCACCAAGGCAACACTGATAAGAGATTGATTTATCACCAAAAATCCCACAAGGACCGCCATGGGTAAAAAGAAATAGGAGGCAAATCTTTCCATGTCGGTTCCGCCCACGACAATCAGCAAAAAAACCAGACCTATGTAGGTTAGAAAGTAAATCCAGTGTTCTGCACTCAGCACGTGCAGCACATCTTTTTGTTTCGAGGGGCGATAAAGGATGAAAAATGGCAGGAAATATGCGAAGCAAACGTATACCAGATTTATGTCTCGCCTCCAAAGTGAAAGCAGATAGAGTAATTGCCGAATTCCCTCCAGCGAAAATTTAACAGTCTGCTCGTTCCCGACAGTGGGAATCAGAAGCCTCGGCAAACCGGCTGCAATGAATAAACTTATCATGGAGACAACAATGTAATTTAAAGATTTTCTAAATCCTTCCCGCTGCAATTGGATAGCCAGGAATGCGAGCAAAGGAACTGCGATGAATTCGCGTACTTGCAGACCAATGGCTGTAACCAGAATTAACGGCAGAAATTGTCTCTTCAACGCAAACCAGGTGCAAAGCAAAATAAGCCCATATGCCAATGTATCCGCACGGTAGACATCAAAAAGCAGATATTTCAGGTTGTACATAGAAAACGCCACAACCAACATGCCGACATAGGCGCTTTTTCGAGAACGCGTCAGGGTATGGACGATCAGAAATATGCCAAACAACTGGCTGATCAAGCCGAAATATGTGAGCAGTTTGAAGCTTTTATATATGGAAAGACCAGTGTACTCATGAAGCGATCCTGCCAATAAGGGCGTGCCGTATCGATAAACAAACGGAGCAACCAGGAGATCCTCTTCAAAGCCTCGTTCCGCAATCCCAAGATAAAAGTTGGAATCAAATAAATATTTTTCTGTTACCCCATTAGTCAGCGTATCAACAAGCAACACCAACGAAAGACTGGCGATCAGAGGCAGCGTATACTTTCGAAGGGTTTGCATAAAGGTTAAAAAAACTCAACTCCGGACGCCGCTGCTACTCCCGCTTCCTGCGAACCGTGACCGTCTCACCAGCGATACCCCAGTTATCGGTCTCGACTTCTTCGATCACGACGATGGTGGTAGCCGGGTTCTTCCCCAGCGTCTCGACCAGCAGACGGGTCACTTCGCGGATGAGAGTCGCTTTTTGTTCAACTGTTACGCCTTCGCGCGTGATCTTGATATTTACATATGGCATAGACTATCCTTTTTGATTCGGGCGGAACATCCCCCAGACATCGATTTCATCCAGCATGGAATGTTCTTTGATTTCATATCCAAAGCGCTGGTAGTAAGGCACGTTACGCGGGTTTTCGGTATCCAACCACACACCCATTGACTCGGGGTGAGATTCTGACATTTCATTCACCGCGTTGAGCAACTGCCCCCCGCAGCCCTGGCCCTGATATTCCGGATCGACTCCTATCATCCCCAACTGGTAATGCGGCTCGGAGGGCCGGTTTGTGTCTGCCAGTCGTGAATAAGTCTCGAGCCGCAAAACGGCCTCCTGGCCAATCCTTGTGCTTAGGTTCGCGTAAATTTCCTGCAGCGACGGCGGCCATTTTACCTCGCCGGGGAGGGTTATGCCAGCCACTCCCGCTAACTTCTCGCCTTCAACAAATACACCCAACAATGGCCAATCCAGTAGCAGGCGCACTTCGCAGGAAAACAAGAACAGTTCATTCAGGCTTTCTTCAAGCGATATTTTAGATACCTCCATCATATGGTTTGCCATCGGGTCATTCGCAAATGCGCGCGACAATACTCCAACCGCATCTGATAACTGACTTCGATCTAAAAGAGTTGTTTCCAACCTTATTCTCCTCCTTCAATTTGTAAAGACCATTAAGATATCTTAGTCAGGGAACCTGCTCAGCTGCCAGGTGTGCCAGAATCATCTCAACCGGCATGACCTGCCCGTAGGACTTTAATGCGGCCAGAAAGGCCTTATGGACATGCTCAGCCGGTATGGTGGTCTCGCCGTAGGTAAGCGTGCGGGTGGCGCAGGCATCCCCGGCGACCATGACCTTGAAGCCCAGGTCGGCGGCGGCACGGGCGGTGGCGTCCACGCACATGTGGGTCATCATGCCGGTGATGACGACGCGCTTGATCTCCCATTCTTTCAACAAGTCCAGCAAATTCGTCTCACGGAAAGCGTTGGGATAATGCTTCTGCACCAGCGGTTCCCCCTCATAGTGGGCAGTGATGTCATTGATGTCCGTACCGCGGTCGCCTGAGATGAAGAAAGAAGCATCCGGTTTGAGCGAGATGTGCTGAATGTGCACAGTCGGCATGCTGTGGTCCCGGAAGCATTGCAGCAGCTCGTTGGCGTTATGGGCTGCCTCGACTGGTCCTTCCAGCTCCATCTTGCCGCCGGGGAAATAGTCGTTCTGGATGTCGATCAGGAGTAGAGCTGTTTTCATACTTTATCCTTTCATTCCAAACACAAATCGCAACACATTGATTCGCTTTACCACAAACTCATACAGCACCATGATGATAACAAATGAAACAGAAGCTAAAAATAGATATTTTGAAAGGACTGCTAACTGCCAGTCCCTGATAAAGTACCCAACCGTCACGATCACCGTTTGGTGCAGGATGTAGAAGGGCAGCACAGCTTTGTTGGCGTATTGCAGGAAACTGTTGTTGAAATTCAGATGGTGAATGGCAAAGCCCAGGAACGTCAGCAGCCAGGCCCAGGTATTGAGTCCGCGGAAGGGGGCCAAGTAGTATGAGGTGATACTGATATCGGCCATCTCGAGGGAGTAGCCGATCGCAAGCAGGAGCAGGCTCAAGGTCAGGGAAAAGAAGCGGATGCGCTCGATAGCAGGCCGATACCGTTCGTCGGTCGCCAGGATGTATCCCAGGAAAAAGATAACCAGATACGTCAAGGGACTCCAGCCGCCAAAATCGCGCCGTCCGATCGTTTCCGGCGAGAGACCCACGATAAATTCCATCAACATGATCGGGATGAAGAACAGATAAATCATCACGGGTCGGCTGAAAAAGTCGGCCAACCGAGCGGTGAAGTCCCGGGCTTCACGCAGGCGCTGGAAAAGCGGTAGCAGCATCCATGAGAAAAGGAACAGCATCAGCAGGTACCACAGGTGCAAACCCATCCAGGCAAAGTTGCCGCCGAATCCGTACAAACCGTCGAAGTAATGCGGGATAAAACCCCAGAACGTGCCCGTGAACTCACCGTGCGTGACGCGCTCGATGTAGACCTGTAACGGGATATGCGTGAAAATTCCAAAGAAGAGTGGGACGAGCAGACGGTTGGTGCGCTCGCGCATAAATTCCTTCCCAGTGCGACGCTTCAAGGCGTAGTAGATAGCGATAGCCGAAAGGATGAAGAACAGTGGCATCATGAACTGGTTCAACACGGCTACATAGACGCTCGCGCCGAAGCTCAATTGATTGTTTTTGACGTGCCAAGCTTCATCGTTGAAGAAACGCGCATTGTGGAACGAGAAGATCAGGGACATGCCGATCACACGCAGCCAGTCGATATCATAGAAACGCTGTTTGGTCTCGAGCATCGTGATCTCCTACAATCAGCCTACTTACGTCCAAAATCAGCCGGAATCTCGCCCCAGGCTTGTGTATCCCATTTCAGCACTTTGAAGGGCGCGTATCTTTTCAGCGCACCTTCCGCATGAGCTATGAAATCGAATAACAGTTTATTGGATGACGTATGCTTCAACTTTGTATTGCATTTACCGGCTTTGACCCAGGCGATGGCATTGGCGGAATCAGAGTAGATCGGCATGTCCAGATTTTTAGTGATCAACCAGTCCATCGCAAGCAGGATCGCCAGAAATTCGCCGACGTTATTGGTGCCATCCGGGTACGGCCCGGCGTGGAAGATCTGCTCGCTGCTCTTGGTCATCACACCACGGTATTCAAGCGGACCCGGCGAGCCGGAGCAGGCCGCATCCACACAAATGGAGGGCAGGATTGGTTTTGTCGGCGCGAACAGCCATTGCTGGTGTGTGCCGTGTTTACCTTTGTAAGCCTCGTAATCACCGCGAAAAGCCGCCTCCGCAGCAGCCCGGCTCCCAAACGATTTGTATTCCGCGCCCGCATAGCCCTTTACCTGCACTTCACATTCCGCCCAGGTACTGTAAATGCCGGGCTTGTGTCCCTTCCAGACCACGTAGAATTTTTGCTTTGCCATACGTCAATTGTAGCATTGACAGGATTCCGTGTCACTCTCCCGTAGGGCATCGGGACGATGTGAGGGAAGCGTTTGTTGTGACCGAAGAGTCCCATACATTGTTAGAGGAGATCCTTCGCTGCGCTCAGGATGACAGCAATGAAAATTTTTACCTTGACGAGAATTTAGATAATTTTTATAATAAAAATATAAATTATTAAGGAGCAAGAAAATGAATAACTACGCACACCCAGAATATCTGGTTGAAACCGATTGGGTCACCGAGCATCTTAATGACCCAAATGTCCGCATCATCGAATCAGACGAAGATGCTCTGCTTTACAGAATGGGACATATCCCCGGTGCGATTCAGGTCGACTGGTTCACCACCCTGCAACATCCCGTACGCCGCGACTTCCTCACTAAAGAACAGTTCGAAGACTTCTGCTCGAAAGCCGGCATCGCAAATGACACGACTCTCGTGTTTTACGGTGACAAGTCCAACTGGTTCGCCTGCTACGCATTGTGGGTATTCGAGTATTACGGGCACAAAAACGTCAAGATCATGAACGGCGGGCGCGCCAAGTGGGAGCTGGAAAAGCGCCCGATGGAGAAAGGTCTTCCTTCTTATCCAAGCACCTCTTACAAAGCCAAAGAGCCGGACGAATCCATCCGCGCCTTCCGCGAGCAAGTTTTTACCCAGGTGGATGCCAAGAAGCCGATGGTAGACGTGCGCTCGCCACAGGAATACACCGGCGAACTGCTGCACATGCCCAACTATCCGCAGGAAGGCGCCACGCGCGGCGGACATATCCCCGGCGCGGTCAACATCCCCTGGTCGATGGCCGTCAACGAAGCGGACAGCACGTTCAAGACTCCCGAGGAACTGCGCTCGTTATATGAAGGCCAAGACATCAAACCTGACAGGGACATCATCGCCTACTGCCGCATCGGCGAACGCTCTTCCCTGACCTGGTTTGTACTCAAGTATCTGATGGGCTATCCCAACGTAAAGAACTACGACGGCTCCTGGACGGAATGGGGTAACCTGGTCGGCGCACCGATAGAGAAATAACCAGACATACAGATCAGCTCTTTCGGGGCTAAGCCCCGAAAGAGCAAATAACATTATGACATTACCCAAAAAATTACAAGAAATCGTAGAAGACTTCTCCTGGGCTTCCCGTGAGGAGAAAGTCGAGATGCTCATCCAATACGCCGAATCCCTGCCGCCGCTGCCCGAGTGGCTGCACGGCGAACGCGACAAAATGGACCCCGTCCCGGAGTGCATGACGCCTGTCTTCCTGTACGGCGAAAAAAATGCGAGCGGCGGAATCCACTTCCACTTTGACATTCCGCCCCAATCCCCCACTGTGCAAGGGCTGGCGGCTATCCTCGCCAATGGACTGGACGGCGCTACACCTGAAGAGATCCTGGCTGTTCCGGGAGATTTTTATACCGAAATGGGTCTGCAAGATGCCATCAGTTTCCAGCGTCTGAACGGTTTTCAGGGCGTGCTGGTTCATATGAAACAGGCAACTGTCAAGTTGATGGGTTAGAAATAATCCATAAAGTCCCAAGTATTGGGAGTAAAATCCAAGCATAATGGCAAAACAAAGTGCTGGCCTTCTGCTGTATCGAATGCAAAGGGATTGCCTGGAAATCTTCCTCGTCCATCCTGGCGGGCCGTACTGGACCAAAAA
The DNA here is from genome assembly GCA_049687655.1 of Anaerolineales bacterium. Classification (GTDB taxonomy): domain Bacteria; phylum Chloroflexota; class Anaerolineae; order Anaerolineales; family Villigracilaceae; genus JAABUE01. Next base: position 6,096 of record JBAVJG010000096.1, read on the forward strand.
GGATGTGGGGGCCTGGTCGATTCCCAAGGGAGAATTCGATGAAGAAGAAGCGCTCCCTGCCGCCAAACGTGAATTCTACGAAGAGATCGGTAATCCTGCGCCACAGGGCAATTATATTCTCCTAAAGCCGGTCCGGCAAAAGAGCGGAAAAATCGTCCATGCATGGGCAGTTGAGGGCGAGGTCGATGCGGAACACATCCGCGGTAACGACTTCGAGATGGAGTGGCCGCCCAAATCCGGAAACGTGCAGTCATTTCCCGAAATCGACAGGGCAGCCTGGTTTTCTGTGGAAGAAGCACAGCAAAAAATCAATCCGGGGCAAGTTGGGTTGATCCTGGAACTTCTTGAAAAAGTTGAGTAACGTAACCTGTTTCATCTTGCTTTGGTTCTTCAACAATCCAATTTGGGGCGGTAATGCTATCAATTTCTATTCGCAAAAAGTTAACCTCCCGTTAAAGTTCTTGAATTTTCTTATGGTATAGTTTTCCAAAGAAACTATGACCGAAACCATTCTCGTCGTGGAAGACGAACCCGCATTACAGGAAACTCTGGCGTACAACCTGAAAAAAGAAGGCTATACGGTTGAAACTGTGGGGGATGGTCATGAGGCTCTCGACCTGGCGCGCAAGCTGAAACCCGACCTGATCGTACTCGACCTGATGCTGCCCGGCATCGATGGCTTCGAAGTCACCCGCATTTTGCGCAAGGAGATGAACACTTCCATCCTGATGCTGACCGCCCGTGACGACGAGATCGACCGCGTGGTTGGGTTAGAAGTCGGCGCGGACGATTACCTGACCAAGCCCTTTTCCATGCGCGAACTGATGGCGCGCGTCAAGGCCCAATTGCGTCGCGTTCGTCTTATCCGCGAAGAAATGGAAAAGCAAGACAACGATCGTCCGCATGAAAAGCTCAGTTTTGACAATCTGGTCATCAACCAGACCCGGCGTGAAGTCTCCTTGAACGATGAGCCCCTGCAACTCAAACCCAAGGAGTACGAACTGCTAACTTTCCTGGCCGAACACAAAGGCCAGATGCTTTCGCGTGAATTCATCCTTGAGCGTGTTTGGGGTTGGGATTACATCGGCGACAGCCGTACAGTGGATGTCCACGTTCGCTGGCTGCGGCAAAAGATCGAAGCCGATCCGGCCAAACCGGAACGCATTATCACTGTGCGCGGTGGCGGCTACCGCTTCGAAGGATTAACATAACCTGTAATTCCTGACCATGGAATCTCCAGTCTATCTTCTGCTCTTTGCGCTCATCCTTTCGCTGGCAGCCCTGGCATGGGTTGCCTTTCGCTACATATCCATCCGTCGTCGTTTGCGTGAGTACAATCAAATCTTGCGGCAGATAGCCGAAGGGAACAATTCTGTGCTGACATTGCCTTCGAATATAGAAGACCTGGAAGGACTGTCCAATGTTGTCAAGGAGCTGGTCACTTCGCTCAACGCGCAATTATCCAGCGTTGATTCGAACCGCGCCCGTCTCGCAGCAGTACTCGACCAGATGACAGACGGCGTATTGATTGCCAGTGAAGAAGGCCGCATTCAATTCGCCAACCCGGCTGCCGAGAGGTTGTTCGGAAAGGGACTGGTCGATCGCTCTGTCAGTGAGACACTGCGCAATCACCAACTCATCCAGGCCTGGCAGCGCTGTCAGGAACTTGATGAGATGCAAGTCGAAACCGCAGAAATTACAGCGCGGGGTCATCTACTGCAATTGATCGTTATCCCCGATCAGCACGCGCCGGGCGGAAGCTTGCTTGTTGTTCAAAACTTGACACGCATCCGCCAGCTTGAAACTATCCGGCGGGACTTCATCAGCAATCTCTCGCATGAACTGCGGACTCCGCTGGCCTCCCTCAAAGCCCTGACCGAGACTTTGCAGGACGGCGCTCTTAAGGACCTCGAGGCAGCTCCCCGTTTTCTCGGCCGCATCGTCACCGAAGTGGACGCGCTGACCCAGATGGCGCAGGAATTGCTCGATCTGTCTCGCATCGAATCGGGACAGGTGGAACTGGAACGCAAAAAAGTCGCTCCCGAAAAATTGTTGACGTCCGCTGCCGAACGCATGCGACTGCAGGCTGAACGAGCAGGGGTATCGTTGAATGTGGAATGCCCCCCCGACCTGCCCAAGGTTTACGTGGATGCGCCGCGCATCGAGCAGGTGCTGGTCAATCTCATTCACAATGCGGTCAAGTTCACGCCCCCGGGAGGGGATGTGGTTCTCATAGCGGTTACCGTCCAAGAGCCCTCCCGACATGGGGAAACGGAGGCAGGCGGAAGTGTAGTTCGATTCGGCGTTTGTGATTCGGGGGTGGGCATCCCGGCGGATGACGTCCCGCGCATTTTCGAACGTTTTTACCGGGTCGACAAAGCCCGCACAGGCGGCGGGACCGGGCTGGGTTTGTCGATTTCAAAGCATCTGGTCGAGTCTCACGGGGGACAAATTTGGGCTGAAAGCATCGAGAGAGAGGGGAGTACGTTCTATTTCACGCTCCCGAGCACTTAACAAAGCTGTCCGTCGGTGTTAACAATTTCTAAACCTTAGAACTTGCGGGGTTCTCTCATTCAATTTCATAATTCCTGTTGTAAGTGAAAACAGGATGGCCTATTTTACGCAGCAAAATGCCTAACAAATCTGTTTACCATTTGTTAACCAGTTCTTAAGTCGCTGGTAAGGCTTAAATGATATTATGGGATTGTGTAATAGGAGTTCATTATGAGCATATTTCTTTCAGTCACAGTCGTAACAATGTTAGCCGTCTTCAGCGTGGACGTCTTGCAGAAGCGCCGTGAGTTTTTGAAACAGCATCATAGTATTGAGTAAAAAGACTTCTAGTACATTTCTACTCCTTTGTCAGCCTCTACAAGAGGCAAAGCCCGTCGGATTTACGACGGGCTTTATTTTTTTAGGACTTTTTCTAACCGACAAACACGCACATCGTCCCGGTGTCTTTTGGAATAGAGTGCCAGAACTCCCCCGAAAACAAGGGTGGGCATGCTG
>JBAVJG010000097.1:0-3052 GCA_049687655.1 Anaerolineales bacterium
TTGTAGTCCCCTCTGCCATAGGAGGCCGTGCCTGCCGGGTCGTTATAGTCGATCAACCCAAACAGGGAGGATGACTCAATATCCAGGTCCCCTCCTTTAACCTTGACAGTGCTCGATTCGATGCCGACGTATTGCGAAAAGAACTGTTCCTGATCGATGCCGCTAGCCAGCCCGGCGATTTCAGTGGGCAGCCCGCCCTGCGGGATAGTCACGTTCAGGGCCAGGATACCAGTCCAGCCGGGGGTGCGGGCTGCGAAAGCCAGTTGACGGTAGTTCTCGTAAGCCTGCGGGGTCGGGCTGTCATTCGGGTCGATTGGCGAAAACGCCAGCGCATCCTGGATGATTTTATCCAGGCGGAAACGGGCGTTCTCAGGATTCGCGTTGAACTTATCGGCCAGCGTCCAGGCCTGGGTGGAGGCAGCCAGTTCTTCAAGAGATTGGTTATGGTATTTAAAGATCAGCAAGGTCTGGCGTTTTTCCCATTGTTTCGGGTCAAGGTCGAATTTCCACCCGGCAATCTCGAGATTGGTGGATTGATCATCTTCATTTTTGAAATGCTTCTTGATACTTTCAGGATCCGAAATGACCAGGAAAAGCTGGCTCGATTGCAGCGCCGCCCGTAGAGGATCGGTCCGCTCGATCTCCCGGAAATCGAGATTTTTTTGGATAGTCTTCTGGGAATTGGAATTCTCTTCGCTAGCCTCCTGGGAATCTGAATCATCATTGATGACTTCGATGTTGTATTCGGCCAGGGTCAGCTTTCGAATGGTTTGATAATCCCCAGAATATTCGGCTACCAGCCCCTGGGGGGTTGTGCCCTTGCGCTTTGTGTCCTTGCCATCCTCAGGTAATTCCGTCCCTTCCGGCAGGAGCGGGAGCGAGGTTGCATCAGTAGTGATCTGATCGATCAGGGTGCGGCGGAAGGGGTTGAGCAACCCGGTTTCGAATTTTTGGTAATTCTCGATCTGTTCACGTTCAACTCTGGCGTAAGGCGCAAGGGGGAAGGCCAGGATAGGGCTATTTTCCCCACGCTCGGCAGGCAGTGCGGTTGCAGGGATTTCCATAAAATCCAGGAAGTTGCCTGTGTCGCTGTTGCCATCTTTGAAGGGCTCGTAAAGCACCGCCTGGTCGGGCTGAGCATAATATATCGGATAGGAAAGGGCTGATCCCGTGGAAGCAGACTCCCGGTCCCGCTGGTATATGTAGACCCAGGCTGTAGTCGCCTTGGCGGTCAGTTTTTCTCCATCCCCAGTGTCACCACCCTGGGTTTGATCAAAACTAAAGTTAGGTGCAAAGGCCGCTTGGCCTGGAATGAATGTGAGGATGTTTTGTTTGTTACCGGGCAAGTCGATGTACTCGGCGCCTGAAAGACCGCAAATCAAGTTGTCGGGCAGACTATCGGGGACAGACGAATCCTTTGTCACGCTGATCTCAAAATCACCCTGCAAGGTAGTGTAATGGTTCAAGTGACCGGTTTCGTCTCGCGAATAACCAGGGCGGGAAACGAATACCAGCCGGCTGCCTTCTAGTGGGGTCAGGTTGATGAGATGGCCCAGGTTGGTGCGGAAGCACGAGGGCATACGGACGCCCTTGAACGGTATGAACAGGTCAATTCCCCGACTGACCATCGGTTTGAGCAGATGCAGACTTAAGAAGTCTTTTGCACCACCGCTCATTCCAATCCAATCATCCACGTCCTGGCTCAAAATCGGGTAGCTTTGTGAGGCGATGGAATAATTCCTGCTTGTTGATTCCAGACGTTCATCCTTGAAAAAGTAGCGGATTTCAGGCTGCAATTTGTGGATGAAATCCACAATATCCTCGGCGCTGAGGATGAATGCACCACTGTCGGGGCCGCCGATGGATAGGTAAATGTCCACATTGAGCCACCCTTGGGGCGTCAGGAAAGTGTTTTGGTAACCCTTCGAGGGCGAGAAAGTAAAGCCGCTCCCGTCCTCCTTCAGGGTGATGGCACAATTTTTGACGATCTCGAGCGTGTAATCGTCGAAGTTGCAGATGACCAACCGGTCATTGCGCCACTCGGGTGTGGTGTGCTCTTCGTCCTGATACTGATACAGGCTTATGCTTTGTCCACGCAACCCGAACTCAGCCTGCTCCGGGTTCGCGAACCAGGCAAAGCGGGGGGAAAAATGCGGCCCGATGTGGTGCAGGGTCACATCGGGCCGATGGCGTTTGTGTCGGGTCGGTTCGCTCAGGAAATTCCAGGCGGCAACAGCGAATGCTCCCTGGTTGGATTCAGGTAACGAGTCGGGCAGGAAAACATAGCAGCCCTCAGGAAAGTTGTCCCAAGATTCGGACAGGCTGATCAGCTCAGGCGGGGTCTCGGAATCTGGTGGCAGCAGGAAAACCATATCAGCCTGGTCGTCATCCGGCAGATAAAGACCATGCCCGCCGCTTGATCGTTTAAAATTCTGGATGGTCATCGCGGCAACTATGGGGTCTTTAGCGTGATTTCCAAATGATCGCCCATTGCCAGTGGTAAATCGAAAAGTCTTTGCTGGAAGTCAACACCAGATGAAAGGCGGAATTCAACTTGTCGATATGCGGGTATGCCATTTGCCATTGAGAATAAACGCCGGACGATTATCGGTTGGCCTCCTCCGGTCAGCAAAATATTTGGATACCAGATCGGAACCATATTATCAATCACCTGGCGCAGCGTTGTCCCAAGCGGGACATATTGAGCAAAATGGTCAACCCGATTTCCAACGATGCGGGTAATAAATATATGTATCTCGGGTATAACGATAGACTTGCCGCGCAGCGTGAATGCAATGATTGGATTATTACCTGAGCTGGCCTTATCAATTATTCCTTTGGTTGTGAAGGTTTGCGTGGCAGTTTTTAAGTCTTTCAGTGTATCCGCTCCGATCAAGGTTAATTCACTTTCGAGGCTCGAATCACCAGTTGAGTCTGAACTCCGCATCTGTGAAGGGTAAAAGAGACGATAATGCCGACGGGCAGTGCCTGGCCTGTGCAGATCGATCAGGCTGCCGACCACGTTCTGGTCAGATGAAGCAAATGGGGTGTC
>JBAVJG010000098.1:0-9591 GCA_049687655.1 Anaerolineales bacterium
TGCCATGATAATAGGGATTGTAAAAATGAATAAACTACGTCCATTTGCAAGTTCGACTTTGGAATCGGAGAACGAAAAAACCACCATTAAAAATAGTAAAAAAAGGGAACTTGCTACCCAACCAGAAATATTTTGATTTCGATTGAGAAACCAAAATATTGCAACACCGATAAGGAGACCTATCGCTGCTCCTAAACCAAGCCAAACATCATTTGTATTTTTGATAATATTAAATGCGTAAGATAATATAACAACAAAAATTGTTAGTATCGATAAGATTGCAATTCCAGTAAGCAGTATGTTGAGCAACTTACGTCGGCGTGCGTCATCCGGATCAGATGATGGCACATCTGTTAGTTGATTTAGATGTGAAGATATATTTTTAATTGAAGCCATATTTCATTGCCTCGATAACTCTATTGCACTGAGAACAGCTGATTTAACAACATATTCTGGGCAATATAATACTTTCCCAATCCAAAGAGATGGATAAGGGCTAGAGATATTGTCTTCTAACCAGGATGCAGCAAGATCAATTCGTGCTTTAGAGATTCTTGAAACTTTTGTATCCCACAACTTTAGCGCTTGTATACAATACGCGGTTTCCTCGGCTGTAGATGTATTATCAGAAAATCCCCAAGACCCATCTGCTTTTTGACTATCTAATATCCAATCAATAGCTTGTGCGCACATGGAACTATCATAGTCATAAGCTGCAAGGATGAAATGAGAAGTTGGGTAAAAAGGCGAGGTATGCCACTTATCAAGCCAAAATGAATCATCGACTCGATTGTTACTAAGATAATTAATAATTTTTTGCACGGCGGGATAATTTTTATCAAATCCAGCATTCTTCAGAGCATCTAATACGTGAATATTGACACTTATAGATGAATTTGACTCTAAGGGATAACATCGAAAGGCATCTTCTTCTTCATAATTTAAAACTGTATTAATGTTTACTGGTTGATTAAAACGATATAGGATACTATAGGTCAAGCTCGTATCATCTCCGTCTTTAGGTGTATAGGTTTCAGAAAAACTTGTGCCAAACTTATCGTCCCATTGACTTAATAGGTGATTAAGATGAGGCTTGAATAGATATTCCGACTCTTGATCTAAAAGGTTAGCTAGTGCTAAATTCCATAAAACCCATGTGCGCTCAAAAATATCAAATGGGGATGCGAATGGGGTACCTCCATCGTCTTGGACTATGTCTTCGAGATACGAGATCGCTTTGGGATCTGACGGTCTAACAAAATTTGCAAAATGCGCGGTGGCTGCAGGGCTATTGGCAACAGATCCGTTTATCTCCTGAAGGTCATTGATGTCTAAAAGATTTATATGATCACTGCCGGCCATTTCAGATGAAAACGCAGGTGTTATATGACGACTGATTTTTAATCCTGTGAGCTTGGACATTTTCAGATCACGCATCTTCCGAAGACGTCCCAGGATTCGATCGCCTTGTTGTTTTATAATGCCAAGCTTTTCTGCTTCAGCAACAAGTGTAGGCACAATCATTTCAAAACCCACAGTTGCACCGTTTGGTGCAGCGGCAAGACCTTTTGTTGCTCCTGATGTGATGCGTTCCAGTGCGAGAAGACCCTTTTCAATTTGTATTTTATCTTTTGCTCGTCGCCCTCTATACGTCAGTGCAATCATTGCCGCGAGTGTACTAATAACACGGTCGTGATAATAAAAAGGTTTTTTTGTTCCCCATGAACCATCTGATAACTGGTGTTCACAAAGCCAATTTAGAGCTTTACTGCTTAAATCCCAATTAATTTCACCGAGCCGGGCGATCCAGGCAGCATCATAAGCAGTATTGCTCATTTTCCCTGGGCCAATTTCTCTTAGTAGATTCTGAACTTCTTCTTCAATGCTCATATTTATTTAGTCTTCCCTATAAACTTGGATTGGAATACCAAATCCCGCCACGCATTTCGCCGACCCCAAAAGTGACTTCGCGGTTTACTTTGTAATATTTCCGCATAGCATCAAAATCCTTCTCTGGCATGGTGAAATAATCAGGATCTTGAACCGGACGCAGGTACACGTAATCATACAGGATATTTTTCAACTGGCGACTATTCATATACAAAGATGGAGCCACTGTATAATACAAACTTTCTTCTCCCCATCCAAGCATAGGATAATCAAACACGTTGAATTTCTCGAAACCGATGAAAATATCAGCTTTCTCAATATAGGTGCCATAGTAGCGTTCGATCAATTCGCGGCGAGACGGGACCTTCCCAGTTTCTTGAAAATGTTTTATCGAAAGTTCTGCGATTGTTTCAGTTTCATTGTCAGCCCAAGCACCATAAAATAACTTGCGCTTTGTATGATGAGCAGTCTTTCGCGTGATTTCATTGAATGAATCGCAAATGTGAGCATATGGAGTTTCGTTCAATTGTTTTTGATAGTTGCCATAAAAATGGGCCTCAATTTCGTATGTCTCATAAAATTCAAGAAAAGCAGGGTGAGTTGCCAGCAGATCCATACTTGCACCGATTTCGCGCATGTATTCTTCACCGCGGTTCAAAATTTCGCCACCAAATACAGGTGCGACAATGGTGTCGATGCCATGGTCGAAGGCCAGCTTATAGGTGTTGATATAGCCTTGTGTGGTCAATTCCACATAATTTTGAGCAGCATCGCCATCGAAATCGCGTCCATATTCCAGTAAAAACCAGCGGCGCGTGCCATTGAAAGGGAATACACAAACCCTTGATCCGCCAGTTCGGACGATCTTTGCCACTTCCTCGGCAGGAAGTTTTAGAAATTTATCTCGATCCATGTGTTCCATAATGAAGTAACTATCTTTCTGGCACCCTGTTAAAGGATGCTAGCATTTCCATTGTTTGTAGGTATTCCTGCCAACCGGGGTATAAGGCAAAATCATCCTTATTGAAAGATTCATTTGGGTACATTGTCTTGACCTGGAGAAAATTGTACAAAGCACGTTGTTCTCTGGTTGTAGTTTCGATCTCCGCTAATGGCCTGGGATGCTGAAAGTGATGTTGATCGGTAGCAATTTGTGATGTCATAGATTTGATGCGTTGGTCGGCGTCCAGTGGGGAAACACCGCATTGCTCGTCCAAAAAATAGCACAGACTCGTGCATACTTGGCGCGGTTCTCGAATTAATTGGTCATAGGCCATAAAAAGTTTGCGCTGACTGTTCATTGTAAAGTCAATCACGTTGAGCATACAAAATTGCCAGTAAGCAAATCCGGCTGAGAGCGGGACATTTTCCGGCTCGAGCCCGTCCATGCTGGCTGCAGACAGGATCGTCTCAACCGGGTGCCGTACCGGGATAACGTAGATCACGTCGCCCCATATATTCGCCCAGAACGGTAACACCAGTGGCAACCGGGGATCTTTCCACACCCATGCAATAGCCTGATTTTGCTCAGTTTCCCTGTCCATTCCATCCAGGATTTGCAGAGCGCGTTCTCGTAGAACAGGATCCTGTGCTTTTTCCAGCATCTGGTCAACCGGGGTTGGCACATAACTGCTGTTGTTCAACAACTCATCGTTGAGTTTTTGAAGAGCAAGATGTTCCAAATAACCGTATTCGTCTTGGAAGATGTCACCTTCACTGCCAACATACGCGCCCCAGCGATGAACCAGCTCGGCATTGAGGGAAGTTCCACTGCGATAAATGCCCGAAACAATGATGCGTTCTGGCATTATTTTTGATTTCCCGTTCGTAGCTTTGTTGTCATGACTCAATTCTCACTTATGGATTCAAGATGGTATAGCAACACAATTTTACTTGCGTGGCCTTTGATTTGTACGTTTCTGTTTCATTGCTTGCAGTTTTGTAAAGTGAAAAGGAAAATTGCGGTTTCGTGATGCTTGCGAAAGTGTAAACTGCGCTCCCGTCTTGTACAGTTAGAATAGATTTCAGGTATACAAAATGGAACAGACTCAAACGCTTCCCCCTCTGGCCAAAAGCCTGCCACCGGTTCGAGTTGACATTTCCTTCAGCCTGATCATGCTGGGCACGACCATCGCCTGGTCGGTGAATGATGGTTGGCTTCTATATTTTTATTTACCACCGGAGGGACAGGGTGTAACATTCGTCCCACTGGCTTTCTACGGGATCGTGGTACTGACCGCCCGTATTGTGAATGCAATTATTACGCCGCCTATCGGATACTGGTCTGATAATTTACGCAGCAAGTGGGGACGGCGGATCCCGTTTATGTTCGCAGCCTCGCTGCCTTTGGTGATTGCCTTCTTCTTGTTGTGGGTACCGCCAGTGCAAGGCGAATCGATGACCAATTTGATTTATCTGGGTGCTATCCTGGTACTTTTTAACATCGCACAGAATTTTGTCATCATTCCACTGGGTTCACTGTTGCCCGAGTTGGCTGAAACCGACCGTCATCGCGTACGTCTGACCGCCTGGAGCGCCAGTTTTCAGCTGATTGGGGTTATTTTTGCGGGAACTGCTGGCCTGATAATCAGTCGTTTTGGTTATGTCAGTATGGCATTGGTTTTTGCGGTGATTATTCTGCCGTTTTTATATCTTCCGTTTTTTGTCCTGCGCGAAAAACCCGGCAGGCAGATCGAGGCAGAGCAGCGCATAGGGTTTCTAGAAAGTATCCGCACCACGATCACTAATCGTGCTTTTCTAACGTTGACCGCCACGGGTATATGCTTTTGGACGGCAACCACTTTCTTGATGCAGTCTATCCCTTATATTGTGACCGAAATTTGTCAGCAGGATATTTCCACCACCACCTATTTTTACATAGTAGCAGTCCTGCCCTTATTGGCTTGCTATCCACTTATCAATTGGCTGGCAGCGCGCTATGGTAAATGGGCGGTGTTCTCCGGCTCGCTTCTGGCGTCCGCCATCGTGCTGCCCGGATTGATGTTGATCGGTGATTGGCTGCCCATGCCGTTGCTGGCGCAGGGATTAATCTGGATTGCTTTGCAAGCTATTGCTATGTCTGGTGTGACCATGTTGCCGCAGGCTTTCGCTGCCGAGATTACCGATTACGACGAAACCATAACTGGTCAGCGCCGCGAAGGCGCTTACTACTCATCCTGGAGCCTGCTGGGACAGGTCATCAGCGGGATGGCTGCGCTGGTGCTTTCGTTGTTGTTTCTGCTCGGACGCAGCCAGGCCGATGTCAATGGACCGCTGGGCGTACGCCTGACCGGACTGATCGGTGGCGTGTTGATGTTCGCCGCTTTTCTCTTGTTTTTTAAATACCCGTTGCGGCATCTCTCCCGTTCCGCGACACAAGATTAATTTTCACCACAAAGACATAAATTTAAACATCATGTTTTCGAGACTTTGTGCCTTCGTGGTAACCAATACTTATCTCTGGTGAAAAATATGAATCTAACCTCACAAAGAATCGCTGAATTGGAATTGATTATCCCTACCGTTGCGCAGGGATTGATGGAAGCTGTCCCCGGTGTGGAAGTCGTCCTGCGTAAAGACATTGTCATTCTCAGCAGCCATAGCTTTCCATCAGCGGATATCAATCGAGCATATCTGTTCCGTACCAAACCCGAGCGCACCGACGGGCTCATTGATGAAGTGGTCGACTTCTTCAAAGCAAAAGATCTGCCTGCCTCGATCATGGTATCCCCGGCTTGCCAGCCCGACGACCTGCCTCAACGTCTGGAAGCGCGGGGTTTCCTCCGTCAAGGGACTGATGAAGCCTGGATGGTTCTCGAAAAGTTGCAGAAAGCAATTGTCCCGAAAATCGACAAGAGTGTGACCGTCAAACGCGTAGAAAATGGAGAGGATGTAGCAACCTTCGCCCAAGTCATGACCGGCGCTTACGATATGCCCTCCGACTGGAGCCCTTACCTGGCACAGATACTAGAGCCAACGATCACGGTCCCCGGTTTTGCACATTACATTGCCTTTGTCAAAAACGTTCCTGCTGCCACGCTGACCCTTATGCGTAACGGGCAATATGCAACCATTGGCAGTGGTGGGGTGCTGCCAGAATATCGCGGCACGCGCACCATCTATAATATGGCTGTAGAAGTCCTATCGGAGGCCAAACGGGAGGGTGTCCAAACTGTTGTTGGCCAAACCTCCCTGGGCCCTAAGTTCGAGCGTTACTTGCGCATTGGGGGCTTCAAACTTGCCTTCAGAAGAACGGAATATAAATTGGCATGACTGCCCTCGTGCAAGTTCAGGATTTGAAGAAGACTTACCAGACAGGCAGCGTCTATTTCGAGGCTTTGCGCGGAGTTTCATTGGACATCGAGCAGGGAGATTTTGTCGCCATTATGGGGGAATCCGGGAGCGGGAAATCCACCCTGCTGCATATCGCCGGTGGTCTGGACAAGCCCACATCTGGTTCCGTTACCGTAGCCGCTCAGCGTATTGACAGCATGTCCGAGACCAAACTGGCGATGTTCCGCCGCGCCGAGATCGGATTTGTTTTCCAATTTTTCAACCTGGTTGAAAACCTGAGCGTGCGTGCTAATGTGGAGTTGCCCGCTCTACTGGAACGACGCAAGAAAAAGGAAACCCGCCAGCGCTCGTGTGAATTGCTCAAACGACTCGGTATCGCCAACCAGGCTGACAAACACCCCTGGGAACTCTCCGGCGGACAGCAGCAACGCGTCGCCATTGCGCGTGCCTTCATCAACAACCCGACTCTGCTATTAGCGGACGAACCAACCGGCAACCTTGATAGCACCAGTGGTGATGAAGTGCTCGGCATCCTGCGTGATTTCAATGCCCAGGGGCAAACTATCCTGATGGTCACCCACGCAGCCTCCGCCGCCGCGCTGGCAAAATATGTACTCTTCATTCGTGATGGGTTATTAGTGGACCAATTGCCTGGGGGAGACGAAAAAGCCATCGCGCAGCGCCTGCTGGATTTGAGATAGTGCATGGGTAAGTTTGTTAATTTCCTCGCTGAGCGGGGGGGCGAATGATAATGAGGCTCGTAGTCGAAGCGCTTTTGCGCCAGCAAGGCACTCTTCGACTTCACTCGCCTGTCGGCTCGCTCCGCCCAGGACGAAAGCTAGAATAATATATGAGCGCCGTCTGGCAAAAAATCGTCGCTGACCTGCTCCGCCGTCGCGCGATTTCCATTCTCATTGTTATAACTATTTTAGTTGCATCCGCGCTGTTGACATTAGCCCTGTCTACACTGCTGAACCTGGGGGGACCTTACGACAAACTCTCTGCCGAACTGAACAGTGCCCACTTATGGTTGCATTTCAAACCTGGACGTGTCGGCTTGGCCGACATCCATCGCATTGAGTCGTTACCTGGCGTAACCGCCAGTACAGGACGCCAGTACAGCTACGTAACACAGATTCGCTACAACGACGAACGCCTGGGAGTGAGCCTGCGAGTTGAGCCGATGGAGCAGCCTGCAGTCCACCGCCTGTTATTGACGGATGGCCACTATTTATCGTCAGGGGCAGATGGTGTTCTGGCCGAGCGCTTCCTTGTGGAGAATTACAAGTTATCCGTTGGTGATACGTTCATTATCACAGATTCAACCGGCAAGGAAATTTCCCTGCCAGTGGTTGGCATCGCCTACGACCCAATGTATGATACTTACCGCGGCAGTCAGCCACCGTATGTTTTTCTCAGCGAAGAGACCCTGCAAAAATTATTCCCCGACAAAGAATCCTGGGACACTTCCATCGGTTTGCGACTGGCCGACCCGCAATCCATGGAAACTGTGCTTACAGAAATCAAATCCATGCGTAGTACTAATATTATTGCCAGCCACACAGACTGGCGTGATGCTAAAGAATCATCCATCTTTCGTGCGCAACTGGCCTTCATTTTTCTGACTGCCTTTAGCCTGTTTGCTATCTTCGCTACGGTATTGATCGTAGTCAGCGTGGTAAGTTCCACTGTGCTGTCGCAGATACGCCAGATCGGGGTGCTCAAGGCTATCGGGTTTACCGGCGCGCAGGTCTCATCTCTTTATATCGGTCAATACGCCGTTCTGAGCATGCTTGGCACCGTGCTTGGCTTCGCATTAGGACTGGAACTGGCTCCCTTGCCGCTGCAAACCATCACAGCCTCGCTCGGCACGCGCTTCCGCCCCCCGTTCAGTCCGTTGCTGATGGTGTTGGTTTTTCTCATTATCCCCGGCGTGACCATGCTGGCGGCTGCGTTGGCAGCCCGTCGCGGTGCGAAAGCAAACATCATCAAGGCCATTGCAGTTGGGGCCGAAGCGCCCATCCGTAAATCGTTCTGGGGAGCTCGATTAGCTGAATGGCTGGGTGCGCCCATGTCCCTGGTGCTGGGACTTAACGATGCCTTCGTCCGTCCGCTGCGCGCCCTGCTGACCGGTCTGAACCTGACGCTAGGTGTGATGGGCATCGTCTTTGGGTTGACACTCTCGAATACACTCCAGACTTATCGCGAAAATCCGGCGCTGCTGGGCGTGGTCTACGATGCCACCGTCACTCGTCGGGAGAGCACGGATAGCCGCGTCCAACGGATACTGGAACAGGCTCCGGGCGTAGACGCATTCTACGGAGAGACGCAGTTACAGGTTCAGACTCCGAACGACCAAACTTTCCAGTTACGGGCTGTCGAAGGCGAACTGGCGGCTTTCCCTTTCCACATTGCAGAAGGCCGCTTCTTTCAGCCTGAGACGAACGAAGCCATTGTCGGGCGTGGATTGTTGGACTGGCTGGGTTTGGAACTTGGCGATACCCTGACCCTAACCTTGGAAGACGAAGAACGTCACGAAGTAACCTGGACGATCGTGGGTATTTACCCCGAACCAGCCGACGCCGGTCAGCGTATGATGGTGAGCTTGTCGGGCGCTTCTGCCCTGGACCGACATGCTGTTCCCGATACCTATTATCTGAAACTGTCCCCAGACACGGATACCGATAAGCTACGGGAATATCTGGAGCCCAATAAAGAATCGGACCTTAGCTTGGTTCTGGTGGACGAGGCTATTCCTAGTTCGGTCATTTACCTGCAACTGGCGGTCTTCATGCTGGGGGGCATCTTGATTGGGATTGCAGTCGTGAATGTCTTTATTACGTCCTTGCTTGCCACACAGGAAAAACTGCGCGTTGTAGGTGTTTTGAAGACTATTGGTATGGTCCCGGCTCAAGTGGTGGTGATGATAAATACGGCCGCTGGTGCCCTGGGTTTGCTGGCTGTTTTGATCGGCATTCCGCTTGGACTGCTGTTGACGGGTGGAATGCTGACAGCGTTATCCAACGTTTACGGATTTGGACAGGTGAGTCTGTCGTTCAATGTGTGGGTAGTGCTTTTACTTATTCCAGTTGTTGTCCTTGTTAGTCTAATAGGGAGTTACATTCCCGCGCGTTGGGCAGCGAGATTATCGATTGTACGAGTATTGCGGGAAGAATAAGCTGCGAAGAGCACAAAAAACATTCGTGAACTTCGTATCCTTCATGGATATAATCAGGGCGGAGGTGCTTCGCGATGCAAACATTTACTTTTCGATTAAAAGCAGGTCAAGATTTATTGGACGAGATTGAAGCTGTTGTTGCTGAGAAAAACATCGAAGCAGGCTGCGTGCTCAGCGCCGTTGGCAGCCTGACGCATGCCACACTGCGACTGGCAAACCGTGAACATAAC
>JBAVJG010000099.1:0-4696 GCA_049687655.1 Anaerolineales bacterium
GCCATCTGGGCTGAAGCGACCACACGAGGGATTTCTTTGGCGGAACCAGCCGGTTTCCAGGCTGAGGCCGGGCAGGGCGTGCAGGCTGAAGTCCAGGGTCGAAGCGTGGCTGTCGGCAACGTCCGTATGATGGACTTGAAGCACTATCCGATGAACGGTTTTTCGTCCGATGTCTCCCGTCTGCAATCCGAAGCCAAAACCGCTATGCTGGTGGCTGTCGATAATCAGGTGGCCGGCGTGATCGCTGTGGCCGATACGCTCAAGGATGGCTCGATAGAAGCGATCGAAGAGCTGCACCGCATGGGCTTGAAAGTTGTTATGATCACCGGTGACAACCAGCAGACGGCGGAAGCCATTGCGAAGCAGGTTGGCGTGGATACCGTGCTAGCCGAAGTTTTACCGGAAGGCAAGGCTTCAGAAGTGAAGAAGTTGCAGGAATCCGGCCAGGTGGTTGCGATGGTCGGTGATGGGGTCAATGATGCGCCTGCACTGGCCCAGGCGGATGTGGGGATTGCCATAGGCACCGGCACGGATGTGGCCATGGCTTCGGCGCCTGTCACACTGATGTCGGGCGATTTACGCGGACTGGCTCGTGCGATTTCGCTCTCCCGCAAGACGCTCGGAACCATCAAGCAAAACCTGTTCTGGGCATTCTTTTACAATATCATCCTGATCCCAGCGGCGGCAATGGGTTTCCTGATCCCGATGCTGGCGGCAGGCGCGATGGCATTCAGTAGTGTGTTCGTGGTGAGTAACAGTTTGCGATTACGCAGAGCGAAAATTTAACGCTCTCGGGGCGGCCAACAGGCCGCCCTATTTTTTTGTTGAATCCACTTCCAATCAAACCGATTGTTCGAAAACGGTGTTTTTCCTATTGAACTACATTATGCTGCATAAAAAATTGAACCTGAATAGCTGCAATTTGCCCGTATTTTGATCGTTCAAAATTCACTTAATTATGCAAGAAGCAGTAGTGAACACAGGCGTTACGCACTTGAACAGAGGGGGCCGAAAATCAGGGGAGCGTAAGCCCCGGACCAAAGGAGTTTGCCTCATGGAAAAAGCCGATTTCAAAGTTTATCCTTACCGCTGGGTGGTGTTGCTGGCCTTCATGGCAATCGTAGCTGTTAACCAGCTCTTGTGGATCTCATTTGCTCCGATTACCAGCCAGGCGGTAACTTTTTATGGAGTTTCTGATCTCAGCATTGGTCTGCTTTCATTGATTTTTATGATCGTTTACATCTTTGTGACCTTTCCGGCATCGTGGGTAATTGATACACATGGCATACGCGTGGCAGTCGGGATCGGAGCGGGGCTAACCGGCTTTTTCGGTTTGCTGCGCGGTTTGGTAGCTACGAACTATACCTGGGTCTTGATTGCCCAGATCGGTATTGCGATTGGCCAACCGTTTATACTCAACGCCGTTACAACAGTTGCGGCGCGCTGGTTTTCCATCCAGGAACGGGCGACGGCGGCCGGGTTGGGTTCCCTGGCCATTTACCTTGGTATTTTGACAGGTCTGGCGCTGACTCCCTATCTCGCACTCCGAGCGGGAATTAGCGGTATGTTATTGACCTATGGGATTGTTTCCATTGTTGCTATGTTGGTATTTTTTATATTTGCGAAAGAAAGTCCCCCGACCCCGCCTTGTTCTCCCGACCAGGAGGAACGCTCTCTGGTCACGGAGGGGTTATCAAAAATGATCCATCAGCGTGACTTTATGCTTCTGATGGCAATTTTCTTTGTAGGTTTAGGCGCGTTCAATGCGGTAACAACCTGGATTGAAGAGATTCTCAATCCACGAGGCTTTTCGGTCACTCAGGCAGGGAATGCGGGCGGCGCGATGATCCTGGGCGGAATTATCGGTGCGGTCGTTATGCCCTTGCTCTCCGACCACTATCGAAAGCGCACCCCATTTTTAATCATAGCTGTGGCCGGTGCGACACTGGGGTTGCTAGGAATCATATATGCCGCGAGTAATTGGTCCTTACTGGTTACATCGTTTATCTTTGGTTTTTTCCTATTGAGCGCGGGTCCGCTTGGGTTTCAATATGGCGCTGAGATAACATATCCAGCTCCAGAGGGGACCTCAAATGGCTTGCTCTTACTGATGGGACAGGTATCAGGGATTATTTTCATTATTGGTATGGATGCATTTAAAACACCTGAAACCGGTTCGATGAGGCTGCCTTTACTTTTCATGGTTGGCCTGTTTGCGGTTTCTTTGGTTCTTGGCACCTTCCTGAAAGAATCTACACGTTTGAATCAGGAGGTACGCAGTTGAACATTTGCGAACTGCGTACCTCCTTTGAATATACAGGACTTACGCAAAAATACGGAGGAAGCCCGAAAATAAGGGGAGCGTGCGCAGCACGCTCCCCTTATTTTCGGTATCTTTTCGCAATGTGTGTAAGTCCTATATATAGTGATCCGGCTGAAAGGGTCTGTCCCTTTCTACGGAAATAATCCATTTCCGTTCATTTTCTCTCTCAATTTATTGGCTGGTGTGGTATCTACTTTCCCAAACCGTTCGGGCATCATGATGGGGACAGGCCCATGACTTCGATATTGAGCGGGAATAGTGGCCTCGTCGCCCTCTCTGAGTGCTGTGTATCCTGGCGACATGATTTCCACGCCGGCTTCATTGAACCAATCCTGGATGTTCTGGTGCAGTTCCGAATAGATCACAGCCATACGCTCCGGGGCGTGTGTATAAGCGTTCAACTCGTAGCTGACGTAGTAGTCATCCAGGGAGGTTTGCAGTACGAAGGGCTTTTGTTCGCTTTGGATATCGCGAGTCGCAAGCGCTGCTTGAATTAGCAAGTCATGCACTTTACGCCAGGGCACATCGTAGCCGATGGTTACCGTTGTGTTGAGGATCAAGCCTTCTTCCAGCATAGGGGCGTTGTAGTTGATGATCTCGTTGTTGAGGACCATGCCATTTGGGATGGTGACAACTACATTCTTGATGGTGCGGATGCGGGTTACCAGCATGGTCCTTTCCAGGACATCGCCGACGGTAGCTCCGATTTTGACGCGATCGCCGATTCGCAATCCGCGCGTATAGGTCAGCACGATGCCTGAGACGATATTTGTCACCAGGGAAGTGGAACCCAGCGATAGCAGGAAGCCGACGAAGATCGTTATCCCGCGGAAGACAGGTGAATCTGAGCCCGGCAGGAACGGGTATGCAGCCACCAACGCCAGAGTCACAATCATAAAGCGCAACAGTTGGAAGGTGGGTTCGGTGAGCTCAGGATGCAACCCCGCGACTTTGATCTTCTTCGAATTTATGCCCTCATGGAAAAAGCGCAAGAGCTTTAACGTATAGCGGGTTACGATCACAATCAGGATCAAAGTGAACAGATTGGGTAGGTATCCTATGATTGACTCAACCGCTCCCATCAACATTTCTCCCAGCCTGTCTATTACGCCCGAGATGAATCCGTGTGTGCCGGGAAAGAAGGACAGCGCGAAGGTTAACCCGGTCAGGCCCAGCACCAAATTCAAGCCGATTTGTGTGGTGCGGACCAGGGATATCAATCCATCTGTGATTTGATCGGGCGTGACCAGTTCCAGAGTCCTGAAGCGAATTACGTGAAAGCGGGTGTGCCGCCACTTTTCCAGCAATTCATATAAGCGCGGGAAAAATTCGTTGACGAATGTAATGGTTTGGAAAACGACAAAAATGCCGAGCGCCAGCATCACATTATCCAGCAATCCGCTCATGAGGGTCTGTGTCAACTCGAAATCCACAAAATCCTGGATGTAATCTTTCCACGCCAGGTAGATAGGTTGGATACCGAGCACCGCCGCCAGAAGCATGCCCAGCAGGATTAGAATAGCAGCGAAAACCAACTTGCGCAGATAGCTAACCCCTTTTTTGCCGACTTGTGGACTTAAAGCCTGGAGTACTGGGATATTGTATAGGTGGGTGGCTCGGACAAAGTACGTTGTCGGCACCGCGAACAGGTGTGCCGCAGTCCAACTGAACATTAACACGAGGATACTCAGCAGCAAAACAGGCATGAAAACTCCTTTCTTTCTGCGGGATTTGAGAATTGGGGGATTGTCGTCATCCCTGGAGGCCTGGAAAACCAGGCGGGGGTCTGCCGCAAACTCAGGGTACTGACTATCTTTGTTCGTGTGTATGGGATGATAGTACTAGTACCTGTTTCGGAAGCTACAATCTAGGTTTGAATTCCCTGGCACCCCAGTACATTTGGGTTAATTGCGTTTGGGTATATTGAACCCGTCAATTTCGAAAATGGTATACTGCATGCTATGCCAAAGTACTTTACCTTACAGGAAGCTGACGAAGCGTTATATACCATCAAACCATTCATGGATGAGATCCAGAATATCCGCCAGGAGATTTTGGCGCGTAAACCGGAGTTCTGGCCAGCGGTGGAGCGGGCAGCCGGTAATGGTGGCAGCCAGGCTGCCAGCAAGCTGGTTGTAGAGTTTGAGCGACTTGATTTGCTTGTCCACAAAATACGAGGGACTGGTGTCTTATTCAAGGATATCAATCTGGGCTTATTGGATTTTCCGGCCTTAAAAGATGGTCGAGAGGTATATTTGTGTTGGAAGTATGGGGAAAATGATATTGAATACTGGCATGAGATCGAAGCGGGATATGCAGGCCGGCAATCGATAGAAAATTTCTAAATTGGATTGTTAATCTCAGAATTTACCC
>JBAVJG010000100.1:0-6391 GCA_049687655.1 Anaerolineales bacterium
ACCGCCGAAGGCACCTGCGTTGCCATACACAGCGCCACCGACTGTACCGGGGACGGCTGCCGCCCATTCCAGCCCCCCCAGCCCATGGGATGCTGTGCGGCGCGCCAGGTTGGCGATCACTACACCCGCTTCTGCCCGGACCCTGGGCCTGCTGCCCTTATCGAAACGGACAGCCTTGGCCCGGTTCAATACCACTACCCCGCGCACGCCCCGGTCGCTGACCAGCACGTTCGAGCCGCCGCCCAGCAGCACATACGGGATATCCAACTCCCATAAGCGAGACACGAATTCAGCCAGTTCGTCCGCCGATGTGACGATGATAAGCGCATCCGCCGGTCCGCCGATACGCGCGCTGGTATAGGGCGCAAGCGAGACGTTCTCTTGCAGCCGGTCGCCAAACGCGGCGCGCAGGGTGGGGAAGGGCAGGCTGGTGGGCATGCTAAACATTTAATCTTTCGCAATCAACTTATCAATGATGCGCATAACGGTTTCCTGGTTGAAATCTTTTTCAACCTTCTTCTTTGCTTTTCTGCTCGACTGATTGTGGACATTCTTTTCATCCTCTAGCAGGATCATTTTCAACGCGGGCAGGATCAGGGTCTCAGATTCGAAGGTGCGTTTTTTCTCTTCCTTTGGCATGGATTCCTACCTTTCCTGTAGGCCAGTCAACACGTCGGTGCAGATCTGGTTGGCGTCCCCGGCGGAGAGCACCAATAGGGCGTCGCCGGGTTGGAGATGCTTGATCAAATAATGACTGATTTCCTTCAAGGTTGCCATATAGCGTGCAGAAGCGTGCGGCATGGCGCTGACGATTTCAGCGGAAGTGAATTCTTGCCTGGGCTCGCGGGAGGCATATACTTCGCTGACGATAACTTCGTCCGCGTCTTTGAAGGCGCGGCTGAACTCGGCAAAAAGCGTCTGCGTGCGTGTGTACGTGTGTGGCTGCCAGACGGCCCAAATGCGCCGTTCCGGGTAACGCGCCCGCGCAGCCGCCAGAGTCGCCTTGATTTCGGTGGGATGGTGGGCGTAGTCATCGATGACAATCACGCCATTCACTTCACCGCGTATCTCAAAACGGCGACCGGTTCCGCTGAATTTCGTCAGAGCCTCTGCGGCCCTCTGTGAGGGCAGCCCGAGCAATTCAACCACCGCCAGCACAGCCAGTGCGTTGCGCACGTTGTGCTCGCCTGGAACCTGCAAGTCCACTTTGGTGGAGGTATTTTCGCCACTCAGGTTCGACTGCACCTGGAAGCGGTAGCCGCCCAGGTGGTTGGGCTCCAGCAAGCGCGCCTGCATATAATTAGGGCTCATAATGGTCATATCGCCCTGAATGGCATACCCGACTACAGATTTGCCTGCCTGACGTGCATGTTTGATGAGCGAAGCCGCTCCGCTGTCGTCGGCGCAGACGATCAGAGACCCGTCAGCAGGCAGCAGGTCCACGAATGATTCGAAGGCGGTACGCATATCTTCAAAGGTGGGGAATATATCCGGGTGGTCATGTTCGAGACTGGTAACCACCTCGATGCGCGGCTTGAGTCCCAGGAACATGCGGTCGTACTCGTCCGCTTCGATGACGAAGGTATTGCCTTCTCCTGCGTGTGCATTCACTCCCAGGTTATTCATTGTGCTGCCGACAATGAAGGACGGGTCGCGTTCGAGTTCGGTCAGCACCCAGGCGATCATAGCAGTGGTCGTGGTCTTGCCGTGCGTGCCAGCTACAGCGATGCCGGTTTTGTCAGCCATCAGTTGGCCCAGAAAATCCGCACGCTTATAGATGGGGATCTTTGCCACCTGCGCTGCTCTAATTTCGGGGTTATCGTCAGGAATGGCGGACGAGCGCACCACCCAGTCTGCACCGGTGACGTTGCGCGGGTGGTGGCCGACATATACCGTCGCACCGGCTTTTTGCAGTTCACTAGCAAACGGGGAGAGCACGCGGTCGGAACCCGTGACGATATCACCGCGCTCCAAAAGGAGACGGGCGATTGCGGAAAGTCCGCTGCCCCCAATGCCAATGAAATGAACTCTAGCCATAATACATTTAGATAAATACAACAATCACAAAGATGAAACAGATCAGCACGGCAAAATAAACACCGGGCTCGCCCAGTAAATGTGGCGGCAACCAGTTCATCATGGTCTGGACGCTTTCGAGCACATTCCCGGTGGGCGCACTGACAACATCTGGAAACGGATAGTTGGCCTGATGCATATAAAACAAAAGCGTGCCGGCGATCAAATAGCCGTTGATGGCGCCCATAAAAATACCGAAAAGCGTATCCTGTAAGCGCTCGCGTGCTGCCCGTGAAGCCAGCCGCGCAATGCTGACAACGGTCTGATAGCCGAAGTAGACCAGTGTGACCAGGATCATCGAGCGGATCCAGAATAACGACGTACCATCTTCGGGCAGAGTTGATACGATTGGTATATAGCGCCGCAGCACATGGTTGGTGGTCAAGGCCAGGATTACGCTAAAGACCACCAACAATTCTTTCGCCCAGCCACGCATTGCACCGATAACCGCAAACAGGACAACGTACATCCAGAAAACATAAACAATACTCATCATAGGCTTTTTTCTCCGGCCAGTTCAACAAGTTGGCTGGCAATTGCCTGGGCCGCATCCGGTTTTGATAGGGTTCGCATGGCATTTTTCATGCTGGCGCGTTTTCCAGGGTTTTCGAGCAATACCTTGACGGTGTCCAACAGCTCTTCTTGCAGGCGACTGTCATCCAGGATGACTGCTGCGCCGTGGTTCGCCAGATAACTGGCATTGACCTTTTGGTAGCGCCAGGCATACGGATAGGGGACCAGCACGGCGGGCAACTCGAAGAATGGGAATTCACCCAGGCAGGATGCGCCTGCGCGCGAGACGACCAGGTCCGCAGCTGCCAGCGCTTTGCCCATCTCGTGCAGATACGGGAAAGTGTGATAGCGCTTCTGCTGCGCCGACGTCAGGCCTGCTTCCGCATCTGCGATCTCATCCCAGTCTAATTGACCGCTGATATGCAACACTTCCGCAATCTGAAGCAGAGCTGGCAGGTGGGCCAGGGTAGCTCTGTTCAATGAACGCGCGCCCTTGCTGCCGCCAAAGATCAACAGCGTGGGTTTATCGGATGATAGCCCCAGCGCGGTGCGCGCCTGGTAACGGGCCCAGGTGGATAGGTCCGGGCGAAGCGGGTAACCGGTGACGATCACACCCTGGTTGAAATAGCTTTGCGAATCCGGTGCGGTCACGCAGATCCTGTTTGCGAAGCGTGCCAGAGTCTTGAGCGCCATGCCAGGCTCGATGTCCGGCACGTATAGCAAGGTTGGGATGCGTCGGCCTGCATACGCCATGGGAACTGCGACATACCCTCCGGTGAAGAAGAGCACATCCGGTCGGAACCCATGTAGAATACGACGCGAAGCCCAGAAGCCGCGTGTGAGTTGCCACAGGTTGCCTGGCAAAACCCGCAGATCCACACCATGCACGCCGGCAGCCGGAATCGTACGGTAGGAGATGCCTGCGCGTTTCACAAGTTGCGCCTCCATACCGCTCTCACTGCCAACCCATAGCGTTTCCACGTTCCCGTGCTGGGACGTTAGCGCGCTATGAACGGCGAGGGCGGGATACACGCCGCCGCCGGTTCCGCCAGCGCAAATCAACAACCGCACCGAAAGACCTCCAGTCGTTTCCATCCTCGACAGTCATCCCGGACTGCCGTGAGATGTTCAACAATATACCGATAGCCGCTAAAGAGACAACCAGGTTCGAACCGCCGGCGCTGATGAACGGCAGCGCGTTGCCTGCAAATGGCATCAGTCCAACCATCACCGCCATATTGATCAATGCTTCGAGACCGATCCAGAGCGAGAGCCCGGACGCCAGTAACGTGCCCAGCATATCGGGCGCGCGACGGGCGATGACCATGCCGCGCCACACCAGCGCGCCATACAGACCGATCAACATCACCGACCCGATCAGGCCAAGCTCTTCTGCCACAACCGCGAAAATACTATCTGTAGGCGGGACAGGCAGACCGAGCAGTTTGGTCGAGCTGCGACCGATGCCTGTGCCAAAAATACCGCCGTTGATAATGGCTTCATATGAACGTCGTACATGGTACGAAGCCTGGGTCGGGTCTTTGATGCCGTTGATGAAATCGCCCACGCGTTCCGCGCCTGTAGGGCTTATCCGCACAACCATCCAGCCGCCTAACACCGCCACGATCATCAGCAGGGTGATCTGCTTCATATCGCCGCCTGCCAGGAAAAACAATAATCCGCCCAGGATCAACACTGTCCCTGCGGCGCTCAGGTCGGGCTGCAGATAGATCAGGCCGCCGACGATACCCAGGATCATACCCAACGGGATCAGCCCCAGTTGGATGTTTTGCAGGCTCTGGCGCTTGGAAAACATCCACACCGCCAGATAAATGATCGATATCAGCTTGGCCAGTTCGGATGGCTGAACAGAACCATCGAAGAAGGCGCGTTTGGCATTGAAGCGGATTTCACTCAGTAGCAGCACGCTGATGAGCAGGAGGATGGTGAACCCCATCGCCAGTAAGACCAGTTTGCGCCAGCGATGATAGTCGAACCGGGTCAGGATGGCAGCGCCAAGTATGCCCAGACCCATCCAAAGCGCCTGACGCGTGAACATTTGCATCGGGTCACCATAAGCGCCCAGCGAAAAATCCCAGGAGGCCGAATAGAGCATGACCAGCCCGAATACCAGCAAGGCGATGATAACCAACAGCAGGGGGATATCCATGCCGCCGCGGCTGGCCGCAGTTGCTTTTCCCCGCTTGCGGCTTATAGCCTTGCGGCGACCTTTTACGAAAGTTCGTGTACCCATTTTTTAAACCATTCTCCTCGCTCGGCAAAATCGTTGAACTCATCAAAACTCGTGCCGCCCGGCGCAAGCAGGACGACGTCACCGGATTTAGCTACTTCCTCCGCCAGATGGACTGCCTCCTGCAGGCCATCACTTTGCTGGACGCTGTAAGGCCGCTTCTCTCCGGATCCGATCTTGCCCAACGCGTCCAGAATCTTTTCCGCCGCCTGACCGAATACCACAACATGATCGACTCGTTCCCGAACCAACTCCGCTAAATCGTCCCAGGGCAGATCTTTGTCTTTGCCGCCCAGCATCAGTACGATGGGCTCGTCGAAGGAGCGGATGTCTGCCATGGTGCGCTCAGGCGCGGTGGCAATCGAGTCGTTGTACCATTTCACGCCGTGCAGTTCACGGACCAGTTCCAGCCGGTGCGGCACGCCGCGGAAGCTCTCGACGGCCTCCAGCATGGCATCCAGGTTCAACCCGGCCGCATGACCGATGGTGATGGCCGCCAGTACGTTCAGGCGGTTGTGATCGCCACGCAAGTGTATGGCATTCTGGATGGGGAGCAGGATGTAAGCATTGCCATCTCGCAAGTGATATAGCCCATCGCTGACGTACGTGCCCGATTTCTCGATGGACAGATTGCTCAACCCGAACGAAAGCAGTTTGCCATTTACGCGCTCCCGCAAATTCCATGCACCGGGATCGTCGCGGCCCAGAACAGCCACATCATTTTCGCTTTGAAAATCCAGGATACGCGCTTTGGCAGCGGCGTAGGCTTCCATAGTGCCGTGGCGGTCCAGATGATTGGGGGTCACGTTCAAAACAGCTGCCACATTGGGTGAGATGCTCATCTGGTCGAGCTGGAAGCTTGAGATTTCCAGGATGGCCAGATCAGAAGCCTGCATCTTGTCCACGTAGTTAATAAGCGGGTCGCCGATATTGCCGCCAACCCAGGCGCGCCCGGCACGCTCCGCGTAGGATGCCTCTGCCATGTTACCGAGCAATGCAGTGGTAGTCGTCTTGCCAGCTGAGCCGGTGATGCCAATCGTTTTGCAGGGCGCGACTTCCATGAAGATCTGCGTATCGTTCGAGAGCGTGATTCCGTGTTTCTGGGCTTCGGCTACGATGGGCAGCGTCAGTGGGACGCCGCCGGAGAGGCACAATACATCGATGTCCTCGAGCAGTTCCAGTGGGTGTCCGCCCGGAGCCCACTCGATGGGCAGATCGGCCAGGGCCTGGCGAGCGGGTTCGAGCTCCGTTTCGCCGCGTTTATCAGACAGAGTCACATGCGCGCCATGATGGACCAACCAGCGCGTCAGCGCCTGTCCCTGGCGGGCGGCCCCTAAAATGAGAACGCGTTTCCCTGTCCAATCTCTCATCATTACACCATTGTCAATCCGATGCCGAGCATGGCTGCCAGCAATCCGATCAACCAGAAGCGTTGCACGACCTGTGTTTCGCTCCAGCCGAGCAGTTCGAAGTGCAAGTGGATAGGCGCCATCTTGAAGAGGCGTTTGCCTTTGGTCAGCTTGAAAAAGCCGACTTGAAGGATGACGCTCA
>JBAVJG010000101.1:0-11839 GCA_049687655.1 Anaerolineales bacterium
GCCTGTATCTGACAGCCTGTACTTCCTGTACTCAGGAGGTGCCTGCCGAAGCGTTTTTGTGGCGCAAGGGAGAGAAGGAGCCTTTCGGGCGCGTATTCGAATGCAAGGAGTGCGGTGAGAGCGGCGAAAAAATAGTCACTCCGGAAGATATAGAACGTGCGGCTGAAATCGCAAAGACTGCGGGTTTGGCCCGCGCGCGTGTGCTCGAACGGGTCGCATCCTTGGACGACCCTGACCGCGAATACGCTGAAGAAGCTATCCAGCACTACCTGCCACGCGCAATCTATGCGCTGGCAACGCTCATCAACCGTCTCGACGGGCTGCAAATCTCGGAGGTACGCCGCCGCGCATTAACCGCCCTGATGTTGTCCGCCTGCGACCGGGGCAATTCGCTCTGGCCGCATCCTACAGAGCGACCCAGGCCAAAGCAACTCTCCACACCCACACAATTCCGCGAGAGGAATATCTGGATGGCACTGGAAGAAGCTGTATCCCTATGGGTAGGGATCGGCAAGACCGTGCCTTGCCTGCACTGGTCGGATAAGGGCGAGAAACTGCCCGAAAGCGGCGGGGTACTGCTCTATGAAGGCCGTATCAAAGACCTGGCGGAAGTTGTTAATAACGCGCCCATTCAGGCTGTGATTGGCGCTATCCCGCGTCTCAACCAGGCCTTTTGGACGCTCTCCGCGCTGTGGGCGGGCTGGCTGTGGGGGCCTGAAGCCGCTGAACCGTTCAAGGTTGCGTTGCGCCGTCGGCGTTACGATTGGGGCTGGCAGGCCACGGCGTTGCATGCGGCCTTGCATCATGTTTTCGATCTGCTGCCGCTCAGCACGCCCTTCTTCGGTCTGTTAGCGGAGCCGGAGCCGGGATTCATGTCCGCCACGCTGACAGCAGCCAGCACCGCCGGTTTCGATCTGCGCGCGCAGGCCATGCGTACCGCGCATGATCCCATCCAATTGCTGTGGCAACGGGGGGAACGCCTGCACCGCGAAAAGGAAGTTGTCAGCCCAGAGGTTATCCGCGAGGCATTGCACGAACACCTGAAAGAGCTGGGGGAACCGGCTGCTTATCTTCAGCTACATGCCGCGGGGCTCGCCAAGCAGGCCCAGGGTCACGGATTGATGCGACCGGAACAAGATTTCGATGAGGCGCTACGCGAGGTGGGGGCCATTATCCAGGAGGCGATCCAGTCTGATGTCCACCTGGAAAGGATGGATTCCGAGGAACGCAGCCTGGAGGTCGGCTTGTGGGATTTGAAGCAGGGCGAAGAGCGCGCCGAACCACTGGCGGACCGAGTGGAACGGGCGGTGGTGACCTTCCTGCAAAGGAACCCGTCCAGGACGCTACTGGAATTGGAACAGGGGGTGTACCCGCAATTTCCCGGCTTACTGACGCCCTCCAAGGCGCTGGTAGGGGCCGTGCTCGAATCATATGGTGTGCTGGAAGAAGGCCGCTGGCGCCTGCGTGACGAAGATAATGCAACCCAACGCCGTGGGGAGTTGGAGAAGATGACCGGGTTGATCGAAACAATAGGCCAGCGTTTAGGGTACACCACAGCACGGTTGGATAAAAACACCTGCGCCTGGAAAGAAAAAAAGAAAATTGTACGTGTGTTCTACTTGGTCGTTTCAGCAGTGACCGGGCGCATCCTGGCCGAAAATCAATACCCACTGGAAAAATGCCTGCTGGTATTGCCCGGTGGAAGGGCCGGGCTGCTGGCTTATAAAGAAAAGCGCGATCCCAAATTACGCCAACGACTGGAAGGCTGGTGTCTCGTCAAATTCCGCCTGATGCGCGCGCTGGCAGACATCCCGGTCTTGAACCGGCAAACCTTCCAGGAGCAGCTTATCAGCGACCCGGTGGAACAAACGCAGGGTCAGATGATGATGTTTTGAGGATTCACATTTATTTTTAATGTCTATCGCAGATAATTTAATGGCAGTTGGTACACAATTTGCGTAGATTCAAAATGATTAACGGCTCTCCAGGATTCTCCGTGAAAAAGTCAAGATTTGGGAGTGCGTCTTCACGCAGCGAACGGCGAAAATTCCCGAAGAACCTGATTAATAAAGAGCAAATACGAAGAAAATTTGTATATAATCTTCTTGTCCGTTATCGAATTTGATGAGCCTGTACAAAGGAGACCAATATGTCAAAAAAAACACTCTCAATCCTCTTACTGACAGGAATCGTATTATCTGCTTGTGGAGGGCAAGCGGTGCAGGCTACTGAAACACCAACAGCAGTCCCGGCAACCACTGCGCCACCTGCCACGAACACGGCTACAGAGGCAGCTATTCCTGTTACCGAGGAAACGGAGGCAACAGCCACCCCTTCCCCTTCACTCACGCCTACTGCCTTCGTGCCTGAGAACGCAGCTGACTGCGTAAATGAGGCATCCTTCGTCAGTGATGTGACCATCCCTGACAACAGCACTGTAGCCGCAGGTTCGGCATTCACCAAAACCTGGCGCGTCCAGAATTCTGGAACGTGCATCTGGTGGGCGGGGTACACGCTAACACACTACTCCGAAAATGCCATGAGCGCACCCGCCTCAGTATCGTTGCCAGTCACAAACCCTGGAGAAACTGCTGACGTCTCGGTCGACCTGATCGCTCCCAGCGTAGCCGGCACATATCGCGGCAACTTCGTCATCGAAAATCCGGAAGGGTTGATCATGCAGGTTGACGAAGATTCCCGGCTCTGGCTGATCATCAACGTGACCGGTTCAGTGACCAGCACTCCCACCGGTACCGTTGTTTCAAGTTCAGGGAGTGGCTCTGCCACAGCCACTACATCAGGCACGCCGGGTACGCCAGGCAGCAGTTCCGGGTTAACCAAAGCCTCTTGCACGTTCACCGCCGATGCAACCCGGACTTCCGCCATGGTCACCGCCCTTACTGCTTACCGCACGCAAAACGGTCTAAGTGCGCTGTCCGTCAATCCACGCCTATCTCAGGC
Organism: Anaerolineales bacterium; assembly: GCA_049687655.1. Taxonomy (GTDB): domain Bacteria; phylum Chloroflexota; class Anaerolineae; order Anaerolineales; family Villigracilaceae; genus JAABUE01. Next base: position 2,962 of record JBAVJG010000101.1, read on the forward strand.
AGCCCAGGCACATGCCAACGATATAGCCTGCAACAAACTGTTCGTGCACACTGGCTCAGATGGTTCTTTACCCGATGAGCGTGTGGCTGCTACCGGATATACTGCTTTGGATTCGGATGTAAGTGAAAATGTCTACGGGAGCTATCCGCCGCTTGACGGGCAGGGTGTTATCAACTGGTGGGCCAACGACAAGACTGACATCCGTCACAATGAAAACCTGCTGACCACCAAATACACCGAGATTGGCGTCGGGTATGCGTTTTTCGAGAACTTCGGTTATTATGTGATTGTCTTTGCTAAGCCCCAATAACTGGAACAATTCTAATGGCCGGTGCAAGGGTCCCTGCACCGGCTACTGATTCCACAGTACAATCCCATCTATGAATAAGATTTGGATGATTTTCCTGCCTGTGCCGCGACCTCGCCTTACGTCGGCGGGACAACCATACCTTTGGATCGTCGCGGTACTGACCAGCCTTTTCCTGTCTGGTTGCATTTCCGTTTCATCAGCCACTGCGACTCCTACCCTCCTGGCTCAATTCGTGACCTCCACCCTGCCACCGACAAAAGCGCTGGTACTGCCCTCGACAGTCACCCCGGAGACTCCCGTTGCAACTGTCGCTACCGGGACGCCTGCTACCCAGGCTCCCACCGCCCCACCGGACTGCAAAGTGCAGGCCGTGCTGCTCGAAGATGTCACAATCCCCGATAATACACGCATGCCCGCAGGCGAACCCTTTACCAAGACCTGGCGCTTCAAAAATACTGGCACCTGTCACTGGACCGGGTACACCATCGACTTCCTGACAGGCGACCGCATGGAGGCACCCGACTCTGCGTCTATCCCCGATACGCTGGCTGGTTCCACCGTGGACGTTTCGCTGGAGTTGACCGCTCCCACAACTGACGGTTCTTATTCCGGGTACTTCACCCTGAAGGACGCCGAGGGCGAGTCGATCAATGTCGGGGCAGAAAAAACTTTTTGGCTCAAGATCATCGTCGGGGATCCAACCACAGTGCCAACCGCCTCGTCTGGCGGAAGTTCTAATTCCGGAGGCACATCCGGGAACACAACCACTTCCTTAAGCAATTGCGATTTCAGCGGGAACGCGGGTTACGCCAGCCAGATCGAATCGCTGATCAACGCCGAGCGCCAGAAAAACGGATTACCCACACTGGCGATCAACGCCTCACTGACAACCGCCGCCCAAAACCACGCCGCTGACATGGCCTGTAATAGCATGCTCAGTCACACCGGCTCGGACGGGTCATATGTCAACACCCGGGTTGTTCGGGCGGGATATTCCCCCTCCTATTCCGAAGAGATCATTTACGCGGGCGGCGGTCCGCAAGTGGCCTTCGACTGGTGGATGAGCGACAAATTGCACCGCGATGCCATCCTGAGCAACAAATCGGCTGAGATAGGCATCGGGTACGCCTATGTTTCGTCAAGCGCCTATGGAGGTTATTTCACGGTTGACTTCGCCAGCCCGTGATAATCATCAATCTGCGAGTAACTCACACTTTTTTCAAAACCGTGATCCTGGCTTGCTCACGCAAAAACACCGTGCGCTTGCCATATTCCTCATCGAGCTTATGCGCTTCGGCGATTACATCATCGGAGACAACAGCATCGCTCCAGTTTTCATCCAAAAAGTATTTAAGATTATTAAATGAGTCTGCATACGTACGAAATTCAATTTCCCTCGTTTTCTCAACCTGGAATAACCCCTTAGATACAGCGGTTTCGAGAGCTTCATCGGCCTGACGGTATTCGATGTAATTGTCTGTTTCTTGAAGATGTCCGAGGAAATGTTCGCGCTCCTTCAGTAAACGGATGATCTCGACCAGTTCGCCGTTAGGATGAATATCGATCAGGTATCCCCCAGACCTTTCCTGAGCCCTGTCGAAGGGCTTAAGCAAATCATGAATTTGTTCCAGAGCATGGACCATGCTCTCAGCTTCCATTCATCAGAGCGACCAGGACAAGATAGCCAGGTCGAATTTTTCCCTGTTTTGTTTTACGAATTCATCCAAGCTCAGGTTGATGAATTCTATTTTCTTCAACCGTCTCGGACAATCTGCCAGCGCCGCCGCATGCTTTTCCACATCCGGTTCAATGGCAGTGACACGCGATACCTTCTCAACGTAAAACCATGTCAGGCGACCGTCACCGGAACCAATCTCCAGCACGGATTTACCCGCCCAATGAGGATATAGCTCAAATAGAGCATCCAATTCGTTACTTTCGGGGTCAAGGAGGATAGGCATGGTTAGTTATATATCCTTTTGCGGAGGGACGAGTAGGACGAAGTTCGTATCGGGACCTGCAGTCGAAGGGCAACTACACAAAGTCGCGCTTCGACTACGCGTCTCGCTCGCGTTCGACGCTCCGCTTAGCAATTCATGTACGTAAAATCTTGTCCCAATCCAACATCTCGTCGATGTGCTCTTCGGGCACCTGGCCTTCCGGCACGTAGCCCACAAAGGAGCGGTTGTAGTAATCCTCATCGCCGTCGGAAAGGAAATATCGCAGCGGTTTCTTGAACGTTCCAATGGAAGATGTGCCTTTGTAATCGTCTGGCAGGGCGGTTTCGTAGGTGATGACTACCGTCCCCTCGGCGGTTTCGGCCACTTCGACCACGGTCGCTTCGTGGATCCAGCGCAGGAACTGTTGCTGCCTGATCCGCCTTCCTTTCTTTTTATCCTTGTCATCCTGGTCGATCAGAACACGCTCACGAGTGGTTATCTCGCCCATTTTGTATTTCCAACTGGGATCGTTTCTGCCACCCCCATCCTTTTTATTGCGCATGAAAGTATCCGGGAGCAGACCGACCTTATCCTTGGTTTCGACCGGTTTGGCCACCTGCCAGGGATTGGGCTTCTTATCCACGAAGCGCAGCCACAAGACGCTGGCACCCGGTGTGTACTGCTCAACTGTGTTTGCCCTGACATAGTAAGGAGGCGGAGTACCCTGCACGGTGTTGTTTTTCTCATTGGACAGATACCACCTGGGCTTGGGAGTCAAGCCGCCGGGAGGCAGGTGCCCGCGTAGATGTTGGATATGCTCGGCAGTCTCGTTGCAGACCGCACGAGTGACGATCAACTCGTGCGTGCGGCCGTGTTCATCGCGCCAGGCGGTGGCGTCATAATTTGCCCATTCATCGATAAGTCTGCGCATAGGGTAGTTCTCACGCGAATAGCTCTCCTGTTCCTCTTCAGAGGATAATTTCTCCCAATCGGGAGCAGTTACCTCGGTCAGGCGTAGAGGCGTGAGTTTGACGATCAGCTTCCAAGCCCAGGCCGGGAACTGGTCCTTCATCGAGCGCAAAGTGTCCAACACCTCTTGCGTGGGCTTGCTCTTGATTTCATAAGCGTCCTCGGCCTTGCGCATGTCCGTCAAACCGCGACGCCTCCAGCTGGGACTGTTAGACTTGAGATTGGGCAGGTACCAGCCGATTTTCTGCGTCCATTCTTTTTCAGTTGCATCAGCCAGCGTGGGCCGCGAGGCGCCGTTCGAGCCCTCGTAAGCCTCGACCTTTTCGGCACACACTTTCGCAATCGTTTCATCGTCCAGGTTTTTGACTTGCTCTTCGATGTCGGGAGCCCGCATGCGGACCAACAGGTCTTTGGGGTCGGCCCAGGAACCGTGTGCGCTGGCGTAGCGCATGCCCGAAAAATGGACGACCATATATTGCAACCAAAACGGATAGCGTTCGGGAGCCTTCTCGAAGCGCTGGTGAATTTCCTCCAGAAGTTCGTACTGGTTTTTATTCTCCAGCGATTCTTCATAGGCCTGGGCTTTCCAGATAGCGATGTCCCTGATCGTAATTGGCTTCTCAGGAGTGTACTTGACCAGGTTCTCTTCCTCCGGGATGGCCAGTTTGGCTTCAATAGCATCGAGTTCGGTTTGCAGTTCTGCAGCTTGACCCTGAAGTTCTGATAAATTTTTCTCCACACCGGCCAGTTCTTTCGCCTTACCATCAACTATGGCCTTGATTTCGGCCTCCGATTTCTGTGCGTTGAGCAGCGCAGACTGGAAATCTGTCAGTTTGCTGATTTCAGCGGCAACAATCGGCAGGCTGGTATCCCGTTGATTAACGAGGGCAGCTTCACGTTCCTCTCGACGCGACCAGTCCGGGGGCATGTTGCGCAAGTCGGTTTCCAGTTTAGTCACATCTTTTTTCACAGCGCGCTGCACTTCCCGCATACGCCAATAATAAGTGCGGACTGTGCCCGCTTTTCCTTCCAGGCTGTTGGTGTAGGTGTAGTTCTGAGCGAGTTCCTTGTGAACGGCATTAATGATATCCAGCAAGGATTGGCTGATCTCTGGGTATTCCGAACGTAGCGGCCCGGTGACATCTTTGTTCAGGAAGTAGCTTTCTAGTACCTCTTTTTCAGGAGGATTCTGTAAACGCGCGAGTTCGGCATCAAGTTCTTCCTTCTTCGTTTCCAGCGGTGTGATGCGTGAGCGCAGGCCGTCCATTTGGCGGGTAAGTTCATCCTTACGCCGCAAGAGGCTTTTCCTGGATCTATCGAGTGCAAGTTTGCGCGTTTCGATATTGCCGATGGCTTCTTCGAAGGTGATCAGTTTTTCGAGTTCATCATCCAGCATGGCCAGCGTGACAGTTTGCAGACGGTTCAATTTCTTTTCTTCTTCCGGCCGTTTGGGATGATCAGGTTGGATGTTGTTCACACGGCGCTGCTGGCTTTGAATGCGCCGCAGCATTCCTTGACGGCGCAGCTTCCATGACGAGATACGCTCAGAAACAAAATACTTCTCTTTGCGAACATCGTTGTATTTTGGAAAATGAGAGCGGAAGGTATCATGGAGAGATGTGATTTGAACGATTTCGCCCGGGTCAGGATCGTCGAACTTTTCCTGATAAAGGGGCGTAACATCTTCTGTCAGGAAAAACTCACGTAGAGAATTGTATGCTTCCACTGCCTGAACCAGAGTGGCGGTCTGCGCTTCTTCATAAGCCCGCACCTGCTCCGGTATCTCAGCCAGGGACTTGTCTTTATATTCCGCCCACAGGTCGACCTCCTGGAAATAGACCAGGAAATCGCGCAGCTTTTCCAAGCGCATAGGATAGATCGTCTCGCATAAGATTTCGTTCTGCCACTGGAAATGGACCGGTTTTGCCATTCTGCTCTCCTTGCCTGTAAAAGGGAAAACTCTCGTTCGTAGATTTATTTTATCCGATTTGATGAGAATATGTGTCATTCTGAGCCCTGAAAGGGCGAAGAAGCTCCCCGCGCTCCGCGCGGGAGACTCTTCACTCCGTTCAGCGTGACATTACTTTTACTTGACCCAGATCCTATCCTTGACTATATTTCACCCATGCGATTCCCCTTCGAAAAAGGATGGATCATCCCGAACCATCCACCCTCGCACCCGGATTGTTTCGTCATCCCTTCCTATGCGCTCAAGGACCGTTCCACGCCCACCCGGCCAACCCGTGCCCAGATCGAGCTGGCTGCTGACTGGTGGAGACGCTTTCCGCATTCGTCGCTCATCATGTGCACCGGCGACAACCAGCGTCTGGGGCTCTCCAACGCCAGCGTGATGGCTGCTTATGCGGTGGGGTTAGGGGTGCCTGCTGAAAACGTCATCGAAGAAGACCAGTCCCTGAACACCTACGAGAACCTGTATTACGCCATGGAAATCATCCGGGAGAGAAACTTCCGGCAGCCAACCCTGGTGACCCTCGACCTATACACGCGCCGCGCGGTCGCTACCGCCCGCAAAATGGGCTGGGACGATTTCTACTGGCTCTCGGTCTACTCCGGCGGGGAACCGGCCTACGGCTACAAATGGTTCCAGACCCATTCGCGCTTCACGCTTTACGCCTATGAACTGATGGCGATGGTGTACAGTAAGCTGGTGGGGTGGGTTTGATTTTCGATAGTTGGTATTGAAATTGCGTGTAAAATAGATTAGCCCCTCCGCCCTCTCGGGCACCTCCCCCAAATTCGACCGGGATTCGTCGAATTTAGGGGAGGCAGGGAGATAACAAACCAACATGTCCACCCCCTTCCAACGCCTCCGCGAACGTTTCATCAACTTGTACCCGCCCTTTCTCGGCGCGGGGATACGGGCGCGCACCATCGACAAGCACACCGTCCGTGTGGAGATGAAGTTGACCTTCCTGAACCGTAATATCGTCGGTACGCATTTCGGCGGCTCGTTGTACGCCATGTGCGATCCGTGGTTCATGCTGATTCTGATGCGCCTGCTGAGTACGGATTACATCGTATGGGACAAAGCCGCCAGCATTCAATTCCTGCGACCGGGGCGCGGCACCGTGACGGCCACGTTCCATATTCCGCAGGAGCGTGTCGACGAAATCCGCCAGGCTGCGGATTCGGGCAAAAAGATCGAGCCGGCTTTCACGGTCGATGTGTTGGATGAACAGGGCGAAACGGTGGCACATGTCGAAAAGCTGCTCTATGTGCGCAAGGAAAAATGACTTTCAAACAACATTACCGCTTTTTCTGGCTTTTTGCATTCGTTTCGCTACCCCTCTCCATTTTCGCCTGTAGTTTCCCGACCACTGTCATGTCGACGCCATCTGGGCAGATGGCAGAAACCATCCCGCCTGTGCAGACATTGCTTTTCCCAACCAATACCCCAGCGCTTCCCACCCTCATGCCGACGCAGGCGTATCAGCCGGTCTTCAATCCTGCGGAGTGCGCGTTCCCCGTCCCTGCGGGGTATAGGCTGTACTGCGGATACCTGGTCGTCCCGGAGAATCGCGCCAGCCCGAACAGCACCCTGATCCAACTCCATGTCGCAGTTTTCCTGAGCATCGCCGAGGGACCGGAGTCCGATCCGGTGGTGCATCTGGCCGGTGGACCGGGCTCATCCTCGTTGGATGTGGTCAGTTATCTTTTCAACCAGGGCTTGGATACAGTTCTCGAGCGGCGCGACTTCATCTTCTTCGACCAGCGCGGCACGGGCTATTCCACCCCCCGACTGGACTGCCCGGAACGGAACGCGCTGACGCCTGCCCTGCTCTCAGGGACTCTATCCGATGACCAATCTTTTCGGGCCATCGTAGATGCCTTCCAACAATGCCGTAACCATCTGAGCGCTCAAGGCATCGATCTGTCCGCGTATAACAGCGCGGCCAGCGCCGCGGATGTCAATGACTTGCGGCTGGCTCTGGGATATGAGCAATTGAACCTGTATGGTGACTCATACGGAACTCGCCTGGCATTGACTGTCATGCGCGATTACCCCGGGGCCGTGCGCAGCGCCGTGCTCGATTCCACCTATCCCCTCGAGGTTAATCTGTACACAGCTCTGGCACCCAACGCCGAACGGGCATTCAACGTGCTGTTCGATAATTGCGCCGCTGACCTGACTTGCAACACTTCTTATCCCAACTTGCGCCCGGTTTTCTACAATCTGGTGGAACAGTTGAACGCAAATCCAATCACGGTAAATCTCAACGTGGGTGGAGTCGAATACCCGGTGTTACTGACCGGCGATCTGCTGATGGATGTACTGTTTGTCGGCTTGTATAACCCCGTTGTAACGGCCAGCATGCCCAGGATGATTTACCAAATTCAAAAGGGAGAATATTCGATTCTGCGGAATCGCCTGTCCCTGTACTTTGACACATCTGGTGCCCTGGGGATGGGGACATCTGTGCAGTGTGCGGAAGAAGTGCCTTTCAATTCAGGAGAGGATGCCTTCATAGCCGCACAGGGCGTGCAACCCGATATCGCGGCTTTCTTCCCGGGGAGTGTCCAATATCTGTTCACCGTATGCCAGAATTGGACCGGTATCGCACCGAATCCGAGCGAAAACCAGCCAGTGGCAAGTGACATTCCGGCACTGATCCTGGCCGGGGAGTTCGATCCCATCACCCCGCCTGAGTGGGGCCGGATGACAGCCGCTCATCTCACAAACTCGTATTATTTTGAATTCAGAGGAAACGGCCACTGGGTGACGCGTTCATCGCGCTGTGCGCTTGCGATTATGTTGGCGTTTTTGGATAACCCACTCATCTCGCCAGATGCTTCCTGCCTGGGGTCGCAGGGTGGTCTGCAATTTGTGCCGTAAAAAACACATCGTTGGTCGAGTAGGCGGTGTTCGTCCGCCGTATCGAGACCATCGTATTCTAAAAAAACGAAAGATTTTTCTGAAATTGGTGGTCTCGATACTCCGCTTCGCGGTACTCGACCACCGGTTAACTGCTTCGCTCAGCAATCGGTTTCAAATACGAATCCAACAGCGCATCCATCTGCTCGAACGACTCGCACACGAAGAACATCGGATTGAAAGCATACACCGTCTTGGGTATCTGGGCGATCATTTCTACGTCGAACGGGGCCAGGATCACCTCGCCGCCAAAATATCCCTCGCGGGAAATGCCCAGCTTGTCGTACAGCGCTCGCACCACATTCCAACCCTGGTCTTGCGAAGACATCTCGCCTTTCTGGTGCAGCTCTTTGACTCCTGCAATGATACGGCTGATATCCTCTCTGTTTTTGTCGAAATGCTCCTGTAGCTGCGCGAACACATCCCCGCTGTAATCGATGACAGTATCCCGGCTCAGACGGTAGAACTCCATGATCGTATTGGCCAGTTCAGCGCGCCCGGAAATGATCCCGGCGCCAAAGACCCTGATACGGTTGTCTTCCATCACCAGGCCAAATTCAGTGCTGTACCAGGCCAGGCGTTTGATCACTTCCCGCTCCTCCTGAGTGGCCTTCTTGTAGGCCGGGGCGAATTTATCTTCGATGCGCGCGTAGAAGTCCAGCGTCAGATAGGGCAGGTGACCGAAAATATCGTGGAACATATCCGGTTCGGGCGTGAACTCCATCTGGTCGCGGGTGCGCAGGTAATCGGTGATCAGGAAGATGC
>JBAVJG010000102.1:0-29075 GCA_049687655.1 Anaerolineales bacterium
TCAGTGGGCAGTTCCTGATGCAGGCGAGTTAACAAACTCTGCTGATGTTCCACCACAATCACCTGGTGTCCTCCGGAGAGAAGCACCAGGGCCAATTGAGAACCCGTTCTTCCACCGCCAGCGACTACAACAAACATTTTACTAACCCTCCATTCCTGAATTCATACGAGAGCGCATCTCTTGGATGCCAGAAAATGTCGCACTGACGTTGAGCACATCCCGCGCACGTAAAATCGTCTCGGTATTCGGCAGGAGAGCGTGACCGGCCCGGGTTAACGCAACAGGCAGACAGTTTGTGTTGTTCCGAAGCAAGTCCCCTACCGGTTTACCTTCCCAGGCAGGCGGAATCAGCATTTCGTAAACTTCCACTTCCCCATTACCAGCCGAGAATACTGCGCGGAAGGCAGGGTCAAGTAGCATTTCCTGAATGCGCTTTGCTCCCCAACTGGTGGAACTGACAACGGTGAGGCTAAAAGCCTTTAACACCGAGAGCATGGCCGGGTCATAGTTGCGCGCAATAACAATTGGCACCTTATACAGAGTGCGTGCAATATATGCCGCAACCGCATTCAGGGTGTCTGAATTTGTCACTGTCGCTACACCATCTGCCTCCGTGATGCCAGCACGTTCAAGCATTTGCTCGGCCAGCGCGTCACCTTCAATGATCCTGCCACGGAACTCAGGGGAAAGCGAATTGAGAGCCTCCCGGTTTATATCTATGACAACGACCTTATGTCCATTTTTATATAGGCGGAGCGCCAGTTCAGAACCGACCCGTCCGCATCCAATCACAAAGAAGTTCATAAACATTCTCCTCCGAAAACTGTCAGCGACTCAGAGCACCTGATATGGCACATTGGTCACCACCACGCCAGGTTTAGACAGCAATTCACTGCGCAACAATTTGGCTGTTTGCATGTGTAAGAAATTATGCCAGCGTTCAGATGGAACAAACTCAGGCACTACTATTGTAATAGTTTCGTTCGGTTGTCGCCGGACAATAATCTCTTCGAGATAAGCCAGCAAAGGTTCCAGGAAAAGACGATACGGTGAATCCACAATCACCAGACGTATGCCTTCTCCCCAAGTTTCCCATTTCTGCTTGACCTTCTCGGTCTCTTCAGGCTCCATCGATATATGGACTGCCGTGACATCATCCGAAAGCAGACGTGCATAACGCAATGCCTCCAACGATCCCTGGTGGACACCGCTGACCGGTACGATCACTCTATGACGAGTAGCCTGCGGAGGCGGACCCCCAAACCTCTCCAAAGAGAGACGGTCTGCCAGTCCGCGGTAATGGCGGTTAATTAACTGGAAGAGAACCACCAATACCGGAATCAGAATCAATACCACCCAGGCCCCATCATGGAACTTGGTGATTGCGAAAATCACCAGGACAACCGCTGTACACAGGGCACCGAACCCATTGGCAAACATCTTTGTCATCCAGTTCTTTTCATATCGTATGGTCGAACCGGACTCAATCTTTTCTTCTCCAGGTTTTAACCTGCCACTCTTCCACCAGCGACGGGACATCCCGAATTGTGCCAGTGTAAAGGACAGAAACACACCAATCGCATAGAGCGGGATCAGACGCGTCACACTGGCCTGGAAGATCACAACCAGCACAGCGGCTATCAATGCCAGGCTGACAATACCATAGGAATAAACAAGGCGGCTACCACGGTAGGTCAACTGACGGGGCAGGAAACCATCTTTGGCCATCAGGGCACCCAAACGTGGGAAACCGGCAAAAGCGGTATTGGCTGCCAGAATCAAGATAACCGTGGTGGCAAGGATGATAGCCAGATAAAAAATGCTCTGCCCGTTAAATATTGTACGAGCCAGTTGTGAAATGACCGTCTCCTGTTCAGATGGTACTGCATGCACTTTTCCGGTCAGGAAGGATATACCAATGAATAAGGTACTCAAGATTGCTGCCATATAGATCAAGGTGATGCCAGCATTCTTGCTGCGAGGCTCCTTGAATGCTGTAATGCCATTAGATATGGCTTCAATCCCGGTCAGTGCAGCCGTACCGCTAGAGAAGGCATGCAAGATTAGAAATGGAGTAATAGCCGCCAATGGCTCCAGCGCTTCAAGTTGTGGCGGGTCAACCACCGATCCCAACGAACCAAACAAATAACGTACCAGGCCGGTTCCAACCAACGCGTATAACATGATGATAAAGAAATAGCTCGGAATAGCAATGGCCGTTCCGGATTCACGAACACCGCGCAGGTTGATCAGCATGATCAAGAAAACAGCCGCGACAGCGATAGGCACACGGTATTGATCCAGTGTCGGATATGCTGAAACCATCTGCGCCACACCGGATGAAATGGAAACGGAAACTGTCAGGATGTAATCTGTTAACAGCGAGGAGGCTGCGATTAACGCATAGAACCTGCCCAGATTGTCATGCGCAACAATATAGGCGCCTCCGCCGTCAGGATACGAATGGATGACCTGCTCATAGGAGAGTGCGACAATGACCAGCAAGGCCACGATCGCGATTGAAATTGGAAATACATAACCAAAGGCAACTGTCCCGGCTACGGCCAGGATAACCAGGATTTCCTGGGTCGCATAAGCGGTAGAGGATAGGGCGTCAGATGCAAATACGGCCAGACCAATGGCTTTGCCAATCGTCTCATGCGGCGCATCCGCCGTTGAAAGCGGACGTCCTATCAGCCAGTGGCTGAGCGAACGGGGCGGAGTATAGCCCGCCTCGCGGTGCATAATGGATTGTTGGGTAGGTTCTTCATAGTTTTGCATACAACCTTCATTCTTACAATACAAATTTCACAAGGCTTACACACAAAAATACGCTCCCGCACAGCGAGAGCGAAGGCGAATTATATACCATAATTGTCAGTTATGCGGCATGGCTCTCCTGCTGCCGCCTGATCGGAATTAGCAGATAAAAGGTACTGCCCTTACCCTCTTCACTCTCCACCCAGACGCGTCCACCATGCCGCTCGGCGATCGAGCGGACGATAGCAAGCCCCAGACCAGTACCCGCACGAGTGCGGGCCTCGCGCGCCTTACCACGATAGAATTTTTCAAACAAACGCGCCATATCTTCAGCAGCGATTCCAATCCCTGTATCCTGGATTTCAAACACCAGGTCGTTTGGGGAGGTGCGCACGCGTACGAAAACATGTCCGCCTTCGGATGTGTATTTAATGGCGTTCTCTACCAGATTGTATATAGCCTGATGGAACAGAGCTGGATCGGCATCGATCTGAACCGGTAAGTCCTTGGGGAGTTCCAGACTAAGTTCGATATCTTTCTGGCTGGCCTGCATCTGCAGTGTGTTAGTCACCTTTTCCAAAACATTCAACACTGAGACTTGTTCGACCTGCAAGTCCACCCCCAGTTCGATGCGGCCCAGGTCGAGCAAGTCATTGACCAGACGCGCCATATTCTCGACGCCAGAAATGATCTTGCTGACATAGCTCTCTTGCTGCTCGTTGAGATCGCCGACCATATCCATCATGGTGGCATATCCGCGCATGAGTGTGAGCGGAGAACGTAGATCATGGCTGACGGTGGATACAAATTCGGATTTGAGCGTGTCCAACTCTTTGAAATGCGTAACGTCGCGCATGATACACACGCGCCCTACCCGCTGCCCATCAGCCAAGACCGATGAAGCCGTGGCCAGATATGTGCGTCCATCAGGCAGAAGCACCTCAACAGATTGTTTTTCTCCCACTGCATTCAACAGGTCAAGCAAGGGTTTTTGTTGGATCAGGCGCTGCGTAGGCTGGCCTTCGCTTTTTGCCAACCTGGAACCAATCGCCTGCTCCGCAGCAGAGTTTGCCAGAAGAAGCCGATTGTTCGGGTCTGTCACCAAAACGGGATCAGGTGTGGAGTTCAGGATGGCTTCCAGTTGGCGACGGCTGACTTCCACATTCAGGAATAAATGCGTATTCGCGGCGGCCAGAGAAGCCTGACCAGCCAGGGTCGAGATGTAGCGCACATCACCTTCCGAGAAGGTATGTGGCAGGTCATATGCAACCCACAGTACGCCATAATAACGTTTCTTGTGATGTAATGCCACCGCAATAAGCGAGGCCGGATTGGAAACACTATTGTCCAGAGACAGGATACGCGTGCGGGCCACATTTGCCAACACGACACGCTCCTGTTTTTCGGCTAAGTTCAGGATTTTCTCGTCTAGATGCGCATAAGAATCACGCGAATCCCCCGCTGAGAACCAGGACGGCATCTCAATCGGCGTCTCAGGCAACAACTGTGGCGAGAGCACCACCCGCGCCGCGCTGGCACCCCCGGCCAGAGCTGCATCCAATACCGGCTGGAATGCCTCCCCCATATCAAGCGTGGAGGCAACGCCTCGACTCACGACCAGCAGCCTGTTCAATTCTTCCAGTCGATCCTGCAGGCTGACGCGCATCTGCTCAAAGGCGCGCCCAAGTTGCCCAACCTCATCTTCCCCCTCAACTTGCAACGGGCGGTCCAATTGACCCTGCGAAATTCGGTCAGCCTCGCTGGCCAATTTTTGTAGGGAGCGTGTGACCACTCGCAGGCCAATCCGCAAAATGATCAGGGCGAACAAAGCCAGGACAACCAGCATCAACGAAAGTGGTAATGCAATTTCAAGCGCCAGTCCCTGCGTCTCCTGCGCTGGGACAGTCAGCACCAGGGCCCAGGCACGCCCGGGGACGGGCTGATAATAAACCATCTGCCGCGTGCCATCGGAGGCAGTGTCATCGTAGAAAAGCGGATGGTCGCTACGTTGACCTGTATAAGTGGTTCGAATCTGGGTAGCATCCGGGTGATACAGGATCATACCGTTATCATCCAACAATGTGCCAGTGCCGCCCATTTCAGCCATCGCGCTGAGACTCTCGATGAGCGGCTGTGTCAAGGGGTTGATGCCCAAATCCGTACGACCAAGCAAAATCCGTTGCGTCTGACCGGCATTGTCTTTGATGGCATTGATAAATGACACGCGCGCTGCACCGCCGGTCTCGCCGGGAGGAATAGCATATATTTGACTTGGCACGTCACTCAGGGCAAATAGAATTCCGGCATCTTCTTCCGGGAATAATGCAAAAGTCTGGCAAGCAGAGGCAGGATAACAACCCAATACCATGCTGGCCGGATCCAACACAAAGGCTTGGTCGAAATATGGCACTGCCTGGAGTTGTTCGCCCAGCAAAACGGATAAGTCCGGATCGACAGCATTCAGCAATTCCGGGTTTGAAGCGATTTGTTCCGCTAGATTTTGACCCGTTTCGAGGAAGAAAGGTACGGTCTGTGAAGCCATCTGCGCGGTGCTGCTCAAACGGTCTTCCAGCATGTTGCGGGCCGCACGACCGGCTACGATCCAATCGCCGATCAATAATGTGACCAATAACAAGAGAACGAAAGCCCCCGTTCCAAACAGGAAACGCGCCTCCAGGCTGCGTTCGGCTGGTGAAGGCTGCACTTCACGCTGCCCGCCCCACGTGGATGAGAATGCCGTAGACACGATCTGCGCCACCAGCCCGGCCACCAGTATCTCCCCGGCAAATGCCAGCGTCACAGCACCGACATTACTCAGTGCATAATCCAGCCTGGCAGTCGTTTCGCCGGTAACGGTAAAGTATGCTCCTAGCATATATAAGGCGGAATGCAGTGGAATGAGTAAAAGCCCTGCCAACAGGGGTTGACGCAGTACACGGAACATAACAGTCCGATAACGCTGACGAATAACTGCTGAGAATACCCCACCTAACAACGCTATCTCCAGCGTGGTAAACAGGCTGTGTGTATCCCATATTCCACGCAGCAGACCCGTCAGTCCACCCATTATGGCTGCACCGAACGGTCCAAGCAGCCCGGCAGCTAAAGTCCAGGGGAGACTTGCAAAAGGCAGAAGAGCTGCGCCATTTTGCGCGGTAGGAATACCCGGTGTTGGCAATGCCGTACTCGAAGTGATTTGAAAACCTACCAGCAAAACTGCGAGTGGCGCGAATACCAGCAAACCCAGAAAAATTCCCCATTGAGGCCCCTTCCATGAAACGTGATATCGCCGCCAGGTATACAGGCTATATCCGGTTACACCTAACAGGAATAACCACACAACCCAACCAAACAGGGTTGGCGCAGTCAGGTAAGGTAATGTTTGGAAGATCGGGCTCAAAAAGGACATGATTGTTAGTTAGTACCGCAACCCCGCATTGGCGGGGCAACCACAAGATTCTAAAGAGCTACTTTGGATTATTATCGCTTGATAAGCGGCAATTTGCCCTACATCTTTGGATTGCTGCGGTATTAGAATTATAGTCCTAAAGCGATTTGTTAAGATTGCTAATGACTGACAGTTCTGTAAACGCCACGATAAGACTCCGGCAACAATTTTGCCAATGATCCCATGATCTGACGAGTACCCTCGCGCATCATTTCTCGATGATCAGCCTGCTGACCAAGACGAAAAGCTTTCCCTACCCTGAAGGTGACCGGCGCACGCCGCAACCGTTTCAGATAGCTGTAAATGTGCTCATTTTCCGTGCCGATCACAACCACCGGGACGATGGGCACATCCGCCTTGAGAGCTAAAAAGGCCGCGCCCAGCTGCCCCTCCTCCAGTCCGCCGGTTAGGCTAAAACGTCCCTCCGGCGCGATAACGAGGAAACGCCCATCAGCAAGACCATCCAATGCCACCCGGATAGCGCGTCGGTCTGCCCGTCCGCGATGCAGCCAGATGATGCCATACCAGTCCATCAGTTTACCTAAAATGGGAAAATCGTAAAGCTCGATTTTGCCCAACGCATCCAGCGAGGCAGGGATGGAACCCACCAACAAGGCTCCATCCGCATCCCCAAGATGGTTGACGACCACCAGCGCCGGGCCCTGTTTGGGAAAATTCTCCAACCCCTCGACGGTTCTTTTTGTCAAAAGGGTGATCAGCAGATTGCAAAATCCATGCCAAAAAGCGCGGTAAAAGCGCCGCGCCCAGTGCAGGCGCGGTAAACGCGTCAGTTCCGGTCGCCAGACCTCACTGACGGGTTTCGGCGGGAATGATGGCTGATTCGGCATATACGCCCCTGTACTCCTCCGGCAGCAGGCCAGCCAGGTGCTGCATGACCAGATCCGCGTTGCGTTGGCGGGCCTCGCGTCGCGCAGGGCCTTTCTCGGTAATGGGTGGCAGCACAATTGGCGCCCCAATCCGCATTTCGAGCCGTGGTCTCTTACCCCGTTTGGCGCGCTGCCAGAAATCCTCTGTTGTCCCGACCAGACCTACTGGTACCACCGGCACGCCGGTTTCCTCGATAATGTAGGCGATGCCCGGCAGAGCACGCTGCATGGCTGGAACGTGGGAACGCCCACCCTCCGGTGCGATCAATAAGGGATAGCCAGCTTTGATAATAGAAACAATGCGTTTCAACAGAGCCCGGTCATACTCACCGCGATGCACTGGGATGACGCCATACAGCTTCAAAATCTGTCCCTGTCCGGGTTTGTCAAAAACGTTCGAGGCGCCGATGATTTCAAGCATTTCCGGCCAAAAGGCTCCTACCAGCGGTGGGTCAAAGATTGAGATGTGATTCATCGCCACCACATATGGTTTTCCATATGGGATGTTTCCCTTCCCAATCAGCTTGACCCGCCCCAGCATGTGAAAGATGACCTGGAAAACGGCTTTTAACACCGGTCGAGACAGGCGATAACGGAATGAGACGTGATAGGTTTCAGGCATTAAGATTTTTATGATTGTAGTGCGAACATCGTCCGTACCGCGAGCATAGCGGTGCGAGTGCCCAATCAACACGGGGTACGCGAGACGGCGTTGTCCCTATGTGGACGTTGTCGTGGTACATAATGCAAGAATCTGGAGGAATACTTGTTCGGCGTTCAGGTTATTGGAATCTACCACAATGGCATCCTTCGCTATTTTAAGGGGAGCAACATCACGGGTCGAATCGATGCGGTCACGTTCGATGACTTTGGCCAGGATTACATCATAGTCCGCACTTTCGCCGCGTGCGATGATCTCATCGTACCGTCTGCGAGCGCGTTCTTCGGCGGTTGCGTCCAGGTAGATTTTCAGGTCGGCATCCGGCAAGACGACCGTGCCAATGTCACGTCCCACCATGACCACCTGCCCGCGCCGACCGACGCGGCGCTGCTGGGCCGAAAGCGCACGCCTTACGCCGGGATAGGTAGAGACGACCGACACATTGGCATCCACTTCGGGGCGGCGCGTTTGCCAGGTGATGTCTTGCCCTTCTACAAATACATCGCAGGCGCGACCATCGTCTTGCGAAGGCGGTAACACTTCGATCAGAACAGATTCGGCCAATGTGGTTATAGCGGCTTCATCTTTGATATCTAACCCACGCTGGAGAACCAACCATGTGATAGCACGATACATGACTCCGGTATCGAAGAACAGATAATCCAGCGCATCGGCCAGACGTTTGCCAATGGTGGATTTGCCCGAAGCTGCCGGGCCGTCGATTGCGATGATGGAGGGTTTATTTTCTGCCACGAATTTCACTAATTTGTAGATTATTGTTGGGTCGATTGTGGAAGACTTTGGCTCGAGTCGATGAACAGGTCGTTCCGCACCCACACGATGATCGTCTCGGCTTCGTAGGGCATCTCACGGAATACCGACCATTTGATCCATTCGTAAATCCCTGCTATCTCCCAATAAGGTTCTCGCCGCCAGGTGAAATCCTGCCCGCGATAGGCTATCGGCAAATTAATATCTTCAGTTTGCGATGAGATGACGATCGCCGGCTCATCCTGCAAATCCAACGCAGCGGCCATGTGCATTGTACGACCACGCAGCAGCCATTGCAGCGCTGGTGAATCGATATCCAACAGGGTGACATCCTGTGCCATATCATCCCCGGTGCTCCACTCGGATTGTTCGTTCACCGTCTTCAACAATAAATCGGCCTGGGCAGGTCTCTCACCCGGCCACCACAGTTCCCAGCCATCAGGCGTGCGCAGCCCGGTCGCGCCCCAGACCATACCCAGCGAATAGATTCCCAGCGCAACAGTCAGGCCCCAAACAGTCCCCAGGCGGGCAATCCGTGCCGACCAGCCCAACGCAACCATCAACACACTGACAGCCAGTAACAACAAAACGCTGATCAACAGGACATAACGGGTTGGCGGAAGTCTGTCTAAGAGTACATTACCACCTACCTGAAGCGCATTTGAGGCGACATTGGCCGGATTCAGCGGGTCAAGCGCGATAGCGGAATAGTTCAGCCAGGAGAAAGCCAGCAGAATAAAAACCAGAATAGCCATTCCGACCACTTCCCGGCGTTCTTCAAGGAAGATGCGAGTGTGGTTAGAAAGTTCAAGGGCTGCCAATACCCATAATGGGATCAGAGTCCAGGCCAGGTCACCCACCTGACGGGCGGGATAAAACAGAGTCACCAGAAAGGAAGTCAACAACCACAGGCTCAAACGGATATAGCGCTTTCGGCCTTTCCACCAGCCGCGCACCACAGCCACCAATCCGAACAAAAGGGCTAACGGCTGGTAGGCGATCAACGCAAAAAACAGACGTCCAGCAGGCACCCCCGAGGGACGCACCCAGCCACCCAGATAAACCGGCAGAGCGTTCAACCAGGCACTTAATCCATTGGGGGATAACAGGAACAGAGTTCCGCCTAGCAGGATGGTTGCGCCCCCAAATACCAGCGCAGTTCTCAAATTTTCGCGGCGGACATGATCTACGCTCTCACCTGCTTCCGTCGTTTCATCCTGTTCCTCGTCCTTGACACTGGCCAGCGGCTTCTCCATGGTACGACGCAGAATCCAGGCCAGCCCCAACCCCAGCAAACCGGCCCAAACAGCAGAACCGGAAAGCAGCGCCAAACCTGCAAATACTCCCGCCGCACGCGGGCGTTCATTCCACCAGAAAGCCCAGGCCAACAAAACGAATGTCAGAGCCGGGATCAAACTGCCCGCCTGCCGTGAGAGCGAGACCAGGCCCGGGTCGAGTGCCAGGAAGAAGGCCAACAGCAGGCCAGGGACCGGTCTGAGGCGCCGGCGGAAGAGGTACGGGACCAGGATCATCGCTCCCCCCGCCAGCGCCGGGATAAAACGCGCCAGGAAGTTCGATGTTCCAAACAGGTAGAACAGCACACTGGTCGGTAGGATGTAGATGGGCTGCGGACCGAAAAGAGGTCGCGTCCCCTGCACAACGTTGAAGGCTTGCAGTGCCCATTCAGCCTCTATATCACTTAATGGGTGTGCGCCAAGTTGGATGAAACGCAGGGCAGCAGCAAGAATAAAAGCGATCCCATACAGGACGCTCTCATGTTTTAAAGGTCGGAATCGCATAGGTCAATTTTAGCATGAGAAGCAGAGGCACTCATTTTGTGTTTCTTGTCCATGTGTCTGATATTAAATAAAGAGGATTATAGTGTTCAACGTCTGGAGACGTTGGACTCCCTGATGAAAATGTCAAGGGGCTTCATACCCTTTCAGGGCACTGCGTAAATGGCAGCATTTCCCTGCTGAAACGCTAACCGCATATGGCTTTGGAATTTCTCTTCCCGCAACGGCTTACCGCGCTCCAGATTGCCCACGAATACATAACGAATATTGTAACGCGAGATGATCTGCCTGGCCGTGTTCCAGTCGGCCGTAGCGTACAGAGTTTCGATATCGCCTTGGCGCGAGCCCTGTTCTTCATAGCCACCGCGCCACTGAGATTCGTGTCCCGGCCAACCCAGCACGGTTGGCAGGCCAGACAGGGTCGATACGCGCGCATACCCGCTGTAACTGCCGCCAATCGCCTCTGCCACGACCCCATCCGGCGCAACAGCCAACCAGCGTATGGCAGCAGCTTCGTCCGGGTTCTGGCGCTGGAACATATCGAAATAATCCAATGTCCACAGAGAATCCAGTTCCTGGCGCGCAAAGGATTTTGCGCTTTCATCGTCGCCGGTCCGCATCGTATCCAAAAGAAGGAATGCTCGCTCAAACCGGAAATTGTCGGTGCGGGTCAGAATGCCAAGAACGGGATAAACCAGGCCGACTAACAGCAGTAAAACAAATCCCACCTGAAAGGCGATATTCCATCCGTCGCGCAACTTTTGGAGCAGGACAATGATCCCATAAGCTGCCGCCAAGCTCCACAACATCCAGGCCTGGTAATAGAACTTAAAGACCGTGTTGATGCGCGTGCCGAATTGATCACGTAAATAAAGGAATTCCGGCCCGATCAGAAGTAATGCACCGAGCGAGATAAGCAAGAGCACAAAGATATGAGACTTTAGGCTTTGGACATTAGCGTTATCTTCATCGCATTCCGCTTTGCGGCCTGCAAACAAGAATGCCAATCCCGGAACCAGTACGGTCAACAACGTCAGCAAACTCCCGATGTGCGCGAGCCGCTTCTGGCCAGCCTGTACGAACAAAGTGCCCATGTCCGGCACGCCCTGCATTTGTAGGAACATGGCGCCCAAATCCTGATCAACCAATCTGATAGCCAATCCAAGCAACCATGATACAACCCACAGCACCAGAACCAATCCCAATGAGAGGACCAGCGCCAGCCACCACCTGCCTTTCAATCTTTCCGCTCGCCAGAGATAGATCAGGTAAGCATACAGCGGCAACAACAGTGTGATCATCATGACCCACAAATGGGCTCCGCGCGTCGGGTAAACGAGATTAGGGATGACCCCGCCTAACTGCGAAGAAAATCCGATGTAGAACGGCAGATATAGCAGGAAGGATAGGATCCCAAGCGGGATTCCCAGGACGAAGAGGTCCTCGCCCCTTTCCCAGCCCCAGCCTGCATCCCGAACCCGTAACAGCACGTACGCCCCAACGATCAACACCGCCGCGATGAGAATATCCCAGGTGTTGAGGAAAGCCAATCCACCTAACAACAGGCCGAGGAACGCGAACCCAACCCAATTGACACGCAACCTGAATCCGAACAGGTTCAAATCTCCATGCCAGCCATCCAGGAACAGATTCAACGCTGCTGCGATTGCCAGCAGACTGAACGGAATCGCCAGCACATGCGGATGCAGGTCCGCGTGCAGGAACGAAAAGAAGGGGAACTCATCGATGATTTCCTTGAAGCCGCCGCTCAGGTCATAGTCTGAGATGATGCGCGAGGCCTGCCACCACCACAGATAGCGCTCTGGAACCCAACCCAATGGTTGCATAGGCGGTTGGTTCAGATTCTTGATATCCAGCCACGTCCAGAAGTTTGGCGTATTCTCCAACCAGAAGGTTCCGCGCCGGTGCAGGATTTCAAGAAAGCCTTCAGCATTAGAGACGATGAGCAGGAAGAGGGGAGCGAGAAACGCAGCAATGGAAGACTGACGGTGGATGGTAGACGGAAATTCACGGTCTTCGGTCTTCGGTCCACGGTCTGCGATAGCAAGCAAGTTATATAAAATGCCATACGAGCCAATCGCCCCCAGCGCAAAGATCAAGGAAGTCATCAGGTTGTGGGCCCCACTGCCGGGGACGCCAGTCAGTTTTGCGAGCATAGCGGTCATGACGTAACCAAAGTAGTAGTACGATATAGCATACCCTGAAAGCCAGGCATCGCGCGGCGGAAAAGTCGGCGAGCGCAGGATGGCGTTGATGAACATCAATTCCATCGGTTTCTCGGCGCTGGTCAGTTCCGGGTTGCTGGCACGCGCAAAAGCGAGAAAGGCAAAGGCCAGGAAGAACAGGATTTCGATGTTGCGGATCAGACGGAAATTGTGCTTCACCCATCCGACGATGGATGACAGATCATTGACAATCCCGACATCGTCTGCCGTCTTTCGTCTACGGTCTACCGAGCGCATTGCCCAAACGCTCAAGCCCGCCAGGATCAGTAAGCCCAGCAACAGACCACCAGCATCGTTCTGCGAAAGCCCCAGCGAGGTCAGTAACCAGAATATGTAGCCCCAGACCAGCAGCCCTGCGGCACGTGAGAGACTGTAACCGCGGTCAGCCAGCGCCGGGAAGAGCCGGTAGACCAGTGGGAATGTCAACCAGCCGAGTAATGTGACGGTCAGGTACCAGGAGAAAAACCAGCCCATGGATCAGATCAATTCCTTGACCATGCGATGATACCCGGCATGGGCCTGTGCTGCCCGGCCAGAATAGTTCTTGGTGAGGGCCACTCGATATCCAAATCGCTCATACAACCGACGAGCCGCCCGGTTTTCAGTGTCAACGACCAGGGAGCACTTATTCAAACCAATTTGTTGAGCTTTAATTTCGGCATGTGCCAGTAGACCGGAACCAATTCCACGTCCCTGAAAATCGGGAGAAACGGCCATATTGGCAAGATAGTATTCATCGCGATGGGTTTCTACACCACTCGCGACAGATAGCGCACGGAATGATAAGCGCATTGTGCCCCAGAATCCGCACACTTTGAGCAAGCCGACTCCAACAGCAAGTTCTCTGTCTGTAAACTCCCAACCTGGATAACTGACCAGCATCCCGACAGGCTTACCGTCCATCTCGGCGAGATCCATTGTTCCCCAACTGAAGCGATTATTCTTCAACAAAAACAAGCCAGAGAGGATTTCATCCACAGACAGATGTACACCGCCAAAGAGATAATCCGCCAGTCCACCCATCGAGAGATAGATCAAACCGGAGGCGAATTCTGCATCATCAGGGTCAGCGGAACGGATTGATATGGTCATAATAATTCCGGTGGCATGGCAAATCTGCCGTCCGCACCCGGTTCGAAGGGAATTGCTTCCGTAACCGCATCCAGGTTGAGCGGGCCATATATATGAGGAAATAACTCACCTTCGCGCGCGTGGGTCGGTTCGGGCTCGGCAGGCGGTTCCCATTTCAACTCGGGTTGTAGTTTTGACGAATCGATCATCAGTAATACCAACCCACTCTGGCCGCGGTAGAAGGCGTTTGCAACACCCATGATCTGGGACGGCTTCGAGCAATGGATGAAGCCCTCCATGGACAAGCTGTCCGCATGGTAGATGCCATCTTTTACCGAAGCAAGCCAGGCGTCGTTCGAAGCGAGGTGGAGAATGAAAGTGTCAGATGTCATAAGTATCCAGTGCGACGCACCCTCTCACGGCAGAACCTCGTAGATGGTAGTTCGCCCTTCCCGGTAAACTTCTTTCCACAAGTTGCCGTCAAATTGCTCGAATTTTGCCAGTCCGTCGTCTTCATAATAGATATGCTCCAATTGACCAACGACGATGTAGTGCACGTCATACTTGTCGATGAATTCGCGCACATAGCTCAAGACGGTGGTGTTGTAGAACTGGCCGACAGCATCCACGCGATCCTGGACTGCTAATGGCGGACCGAGAGCGCGCTGCTGGCGCTGGTGCCAGTTCCAACCGACCACGCCAGGCAGACCTGTGTAAATAGTGAAGCGTGAGCACCAGCGATACTCGGGACAGTTAGTCTCGACGATGACAGGCGAGCCCTGGACGTTAGCCTGCATCCAGCGGATAGCGCGGTAATCCTGGCTGAGATCCATGGGTTCGGTATCCCAGTATTCGGCGTGCGCCATGAATTCCATCGAATCGAAGGAGTGCGGCGCTTCCGGATTGATGCGGTCGCTGATCTTATCTGTGGTGGCAGTGACGGTGTAGAGCGCCGCCCCCACAAAGAGCACGAGCAGAATGGCCTGCCAGGTGTTGCGCCAGCGCGCTCGCCAGGTATGGATATCGGATAACACCCAGACAAAAGCCGCCCCCCCGCTGACAGACAGCAGTGTCCAGGCCTGCAGGTAGAACTTGAAGATGGTATTCATGCGACCGATATCGCCGCGCACGGTGAAGATCTCGACCACGATCGTGATCAGCAAGGCAGTCCCTACCCAGAACAGGGCCAGGCGCTTCGTATCCGGCTGGTCTGGCCGGAGCAGCAGTACGCCCGCCCAGGCCGCCAGCGGTAAGGCAATCCAGCCGACGGATACCTTACGATACGCCAGGTAAAGTAACAACACGATAAAGAGTGCCAGCGCCAGTTCGATCAGGAGTTGGTAAGGCTTTAGTTTGTTTAACGAGGAGACCGGCGTGGCTGCCATCCATTGCCGGGTCTCCCAGACCAGCCAGGTGAAAATCAGGAACAGAAACAATCCCCAGTGAGTCAGGTAAGAGGTCATGGGCGTGTGACTGGCTATCCAGGGGTCGAGTTTGCTGTAGGCCTGGCTATAAGTAGAGCGGTAGGGTTCATACAGCCAGAACGAAAGCGCTGTCAGCAGGGCCAGACTCAAAACTGTCAGAATGCCCCGTTTGATCTTGGGTGACAGCTTGGGTAACCAGCTTACCTCGGGAACATCGCTGGCACGCCAGATCGCATACGCCACGGCTGACAGACCCACAGGCAGGTAGGTATAGATGTCCGAAAGGTTGGTCGGGTACAATCCCCCAATCACCAGCGCGCCGACCACAAGGGAGAGCAGCGAAGTGCGGCGTGCCCGCACGGTCGCCAGCGCCCAGGCGATGACAAAGACCGTCATCACCAAGACGATCATGTGCGCGTGCAAATCACTGTACAGGAAGGTGAAAAACGGGAACTCGGTAATTTCGTTGCCCGGCCCCGGTGGGATGACGCGGCTGGGGTTCCAGTACCACTCACCGCGCCCGATGGGCAGTGCCGCACCCTGTGCAATCGTCTTGTACACACCCTGCGCTGCGTACCCGATACGTTGGATAAAATCCACTTCGGTGATGTTGCCGCCGGGCGCAGCGAGTCGCGCCAGCGCCTGAAAGATCATCTGGATGGTGCCCAGATTACCGAGCACAACCATCATCAGGGCAGCGATGAGACCGGCGATGAACCGAGGAGAGAAGAAAGAAGAAAGAAGCCCTCTTTCATCTTCCTTCCTTCCTTTCTCCACCAAATTCCATCCAATCGAAAACGCGCTGGTGGCTACAATCGCAAACAGTGTCGGCAGAATGAAGTTGTAAGCGATCGACGGCACGATGCCGAGCAATTTCACCGGCGTGCCCACCAGTACAAAGCCGTAATAGTAATAATTGATGTACCCGCCTGCAAACCAGGGGTCATATGGCGGGAAGGTGGTGCTCTTGATGACCGCGTTGAAGTACGAAAAGTCCATCGGTCGCTCACCGCCCTTAGATGGATGCCACAAATCGGGGTTGCCCAGGCGGATTAACAGATCGAACAGGAAGAAGGAAAGGAAGATTCCCTCGACCATCAGGAAGTGGCGTCGATTGGACTTCCACTCTTCGAGCAGTTCATCTCTGCGCATCCAACCCAGGCCAAAGCCTGCCACCGCTATGGCAGCAAAGACCAGCCCGATAGTGAGTCTCGTGTGCGGCACTCCCAGTGATCCCAGCAGCCAGGGCACATATGCCAGAAGGACCAATCCCAGCGTGCGCGATAGCGCGTACCCCTTATCGCCCAACCCCGGCATCACCAACCGGATGATGGGATAGGTCAACACGCCCAGCAGGAAGACGAACAGATACCAGATTACCAATCCAATAATCGGATATTTGTTTTGCAGCCATTCGTAATCGAATAAATTAGACCACGTCCCGCCGGCGCGTTGTTGAGCCAGGCGGTCTTCTGGCAACAGCATGCTCTTGTACGAAGCAGCTTCCCTGGGCGCCAGGTGGACAACGTTCGTCAGGTCAACCGCGCCGAGAATGGAAGCCACCCGTTCGCCGTTGTATTCCGCGCCCTTCTTGAAGATCAGCACCTTGGGATGGTCGTAGAATGTGAAGGCCTCTTCCGCAGCCTGGTCGTTGATGACGATAGGTCCTATTTTCGGATACGTCTCGAAAACCGCTTCCAATTCAAATCCCAGATTCCCATCGAACATACCGGGCTGTGCCACGCGGTAGCACTCGATGATGTTGCGCTCAGGTGGACAGCCGATCAACTCGCGGTAATAGACCGTCGTCAGTGGATAGCGTTCTGGCAGGCGCGTAATCTGCGCATACTGGTGGTTGGTCGGAATGAAGATGTAATCGGACTGGTCGAGTGTTTCCGTGAAACGAGCCAGCTTTTCGGCGTTGTCGTCCCAGTAAACCTGGAGGTTCAGGCCGCCGCGATAAATGCCGCCAAAGCCATCGTATCCTTCGATGCGGAAGGGCAGCGGGTAGTCGTAGTCAGTTTCGTTGGCCACTGCCGAGCCAGAAAACGTGAGCAGGCTGCTGTCTGTTGCAAAGCGCAAGATGAAATTTTGTCCGGCTGAGAGAGTCACCGGTTGGTCGAGGGTCAGGTTCAAAGGCTCCCCGCGCAAGTCTCTCCCAGGTGAGAAATCTTTTGCCATGGTAGCACGCGCCAGCACATGTTCCGGGTCCGGATTGAGCGCATCCAGTACGAGCAGGCTGAGCGTCTGCGGAGGTCGATCCGATTCGGGCGGCGCGGACGGATCTACGACATGCCCAAGCATGACCTCCGTGAACAGCCCTTCACGCTGCGCATTGAAGTGCGCATCATAAGGCACTCCCGCCTGGATAGTGGACCCCTCGAAGAATGGCAGCGGCTGGTTGTAAAACCCGCCATCCGCGGTTTGAATGTGAACGTTGACCGGCCCCGGCACATTCTGGTAAATCCAGCGCGAAGCCGCCATGCGCGGTTCCTCGCGGACATAGATGGTATGGAATGCGTAGGCCCAGACGGCGGTGGCGGCCAGGACGAGCAGGCCAATCGGAAGTGCAAGTTTACGTATTACGGAGTCCAATTTACGAAATGCGTTACGCGTAATGCGTAAGACCGATGTGCCCGCCACTTCGAAAACCACCCACGCCGCCATCATCGCCAGCAACGGATAAACAGGAAGCTGATAGCGCATGGTCGGGTTGAATTGCAGGGACTGCCAGATGAAATAGAAAGCTGTCCATCCCCACAGCAGGGTGTGTTTCCATTCGCCCTTCAAGATGCGCCAGCCCATATACAGGAAGCCAGCCCAGGCTAGGATTCCCAACGGCAGGCCAAGCCCCCAGATTGTCAGATTCTTAAATGAATAGAAGTGTGTCCGCCGCGCCCATTGCAAATTCCAGGGCAGGTCGGCCACGCCGCGCGCCTGCACGCGCTGCTCGGCGATATTGTTCAGCCACTGTTCGCTGGGCATGATTCCGTCGAAAGCGTATGGTTGGAAAATACGGAAGGCGAGGAAGGCTGCGATACCGCCAACAACGAGGTAAATAATAATTTGTGTCCAATAGCTAGAGACCGTTGACCGTTGACCGTTGACCGTGTCAACTCGAATCTCCTGACCGTCATTCGCCGTCCATCGTCCACGGTCTATCGTCCATGCGCGCAGCGCAAACGCCCCCGGTAAGAGCAGCGCCAGCGGAAAGATATTGACCTTGGATGCCATGGCCATACCAAAGGCAGCACCGAAGGCAATACTGAGCCAGGTGAATGGATCGCGTGCAAGGAGTGATGTGGTAATCGGGAGCCCCGATTCGGATTCCGATATCGGGGGGTTTTCCTCCTCAGTTTCTTTTTCCTGCTCATCAATCTCCGATTCTCGATTCCCAATTTCCGAGTCCTGATCCCCAATTGTCGCTTCTCGGGTAACGATCTCCACCACAAAATAGATCGCCAGAAACGCAAATAGATTGACAAACAAATCGGTCGTAAAGAAATGCGATTGCTGGATCTGCATCACAGCAAAAGATGAAAAAGCTGCCGCCAGCAAGGCCGTACGACGGTTGTACAGGCGCGCCACGATCAGATACAGCAGGAAGATCGTGCCCAGATCAGCCAGAGCCGAGAGCTGGCGACCCAACAACTTCAACGCGCCAGCATCTGTCTGCCCGATGATCTCGGCGGTATAGCGCACAATGAACATCGGCAGCGTTCCGTACACAAAAAACGCGTACCCGCGGTTATGTGGATTGAGTGTCGATTTGGCCGTGTTGAAATAATCCCCGATACCCATCCAGCGCTGCTGCTCTGGCGGGCATTCATCGATAACGATATTGGGATCGGCACACTCATGCGCGCGCATACTGGAGACCACACTGATCAAGAACCCTTCGTCCGGGTGCTGGTGTTGCAGCTCACCCCAGTCCGCGCCCCTGAGACGCAAAAACGCCGCCGCAACCAGTACGGCAATCAGAAGCACATCGTAGATCCAGGAATATTTCTCTTTCATTCGTAAATTATCTATTGTGCGGGCACCGAGAACATCCAGAAATTATGGCCCTCGACATCTGAGTTATACAATTCAAGGTTCCCACCCGGGTATAGCTCGAAGAGCACATCCAGGGTTTCCTGGTCATTAGCATCCGGCAGTTCCCGATTGGCTTTCACCAGAAATAGCTTTGGTCCAGGCAATTCTACCGTCTCCGGCAGGTTATCGCGCCACATGGCAAAGTCCCGGTTGGGGATGCCCGCCCACACGCCCGGCAGGCGCGTATCGACCCAGTGTGGGAACGGCACGATCCAGACCGTGTCCGTTGTCCCGTTTGTTTCTTCGAACCCTTTAATGACGGCGCCCATCTCCGACGAGTTCCAGGCACCGCTGCGGAAGGCTTCGTAATATTGATGGAAGACCAGGTCATAGTTCTGGAGTCCCGACCAGAGCATCATGACGATGACCAGCGCCCAGGCGAATCCCACGCGCAGCTTTCTCCGCCTTGAGCCTGTCTCAGTCCCGACCAGCACAGATGAAACGATAGCATCCAGCGCCAGCCCCACAATGACAAAGGCCGTTACGTACGCGCCGCCCGCACGGTTCAAGGCAGGATTCTCCCCCGGGTACGCCAGGGAAAGAATCGAGGGCATCGCCAAAAGTGGAATGGACAGGAGCAGGAACAGGTCCAGCCAGTGGCGTCTGCGGATGTAGCGCACGAGCAGGAGAACAACACCGATCAAAAATAGCGCCCCCGAGACCACACCCAAGGCCGGTCGATGAGTCACTGAATGAACCCAAATCTCGCCATCGTCCCAGTTGAACATGCGCAAGCCATCCCACAAATTTGAGAAGAATATTTCCAGAGCTGGCGCGGGCAACGGCTGTTCGACGCTACCCAAACGCGAGAAGGCGCGGTATGAGAAAGCATCCGGATTATCGACGGTATAACGCAGCAGGGGGATGAAAACAACCAGCGACGTCAGCCCAAGGATGACCAGCCACAGAATGGCATCCCGCCGCACACCTTTAGAACTGGCATGCAGGATATACAACCCAATCGCGACAATCACCGCAATGGGCATGATCCGGATGGGGCTGTAGCCGTGCAGGCCAACTCCCAGGAACAGGCCGGAGAGAATGAAATCGTTGCGGTTGCGCGTGCGTAAGCCGCGAATCAGATAATAAAGCGTCGGCGCAACGAAGAGTGGATAGAGCGGAAAGCGCAATCCCACCCGGCTGATCACATTCGGCCAGTAACCGATGCCCGCGAAGAACAGCGCGAACAAGCCTGCACGTATACCGCCGATTTCTTTTCCCAACAGGTACACGTAGGGCAGCGTCAACAGCCCGAACAGAACGGTGCCGATTTTCAAACTCTGGAACGAAAGCCCGGTTTTGAAAATCCAGCTCATCAGCAGCGTCCAGTACATCTGGATGCCCTCGCGCCCGGTATTGCGCGGGAAGAAAATGTGCGTCTGCCCCTGTGAGACGTCATATACATCCAGGATTTTTTCAGCGTGATCGCTGAATGGCTCCGGCGGGACCGTGCTCACCTGGTAAACGCGGAAGAAAATCACCACCGCAGCCACACACACGAGGAATACGCCCCATAATATGGTCCGGCGGCGATCTTCCGCACCGTGCTCTTGACGGATGCGGCGGTATGGCAACCATAACGCGTAAACGAAAATGAAGATGGTAAGCAGCCAGAGGATAACGTTACCTAACGTGAATAGATTGCCGCCAAAACTTGCGAAGGATCCAAAAGCCAGCAGGGTAGCGCTGATCAATGGCATTAGTTTGACAGTTTCCGGGTCGGTGCGATCGTGGTCGGGGCGCATCGGCGACAGGCGCCACCCGTCCGCAAAATAGGACCACAAAATCAATGCAACGGCTACCACATACAAAGCAATGCCATATTCGATAATACGTCCCGGTGGTTCAAGCACACGCTGGGCAAGTAGTGCGAATCCCAGGCCAAGCAGGGAACGCCAGGGGAATCTGATTCCGGTTTCAGGTGGGGGAACAGGCGCAGGTTCGGGTGTAGGCTCAACGATCACTTCCTGCTCTATCGATAACGAACGGTTGATCTGCTCGCGCCTCGCCGCATCAAATGCTGAAGCCAGGAAATTGAAAAATGACTTCCAATCTTTGAAGATGGATTTATACAGATCGAGGACAGTCGGCTCGCCTGACTGGGAATGCCCTTCAGGCACGATGTCGGAAGTTGGAAGTTTGGAATCGTTGTTCATTACATTGGACTGATCGCTGATAAGCGATTACTGGTTACTGTTTCTCTGCGATCACAATAATGCTCTCCCCCCAGCGCATGGGCAGGAACACCAGACCGGTGATGGCTTGAAATCCGCCTAGCGAACCAAACAGTAGTTTCTGGATCCGACCAGGCAACGCTGGGATATATGGCACATCCCAGAAGCCATCTGCGAAGACGCGCTTCAAGGAAAAGCCGGCATTTCGAATCCAATCAAGCCACATAGATGGTGGATGGAGCGAGATGTGAGTCGGGTCCTGATAACCGATCCAGCTTTCACCCTTCCAGGGCTTGAGCAGGGAATCCAGGTTCGGCGTGGCCAGGATGAGGGTCCCACCTGGGACGGTCACCCGTCCGATTTCTGCAATCGCCTTTTCAGGGTTGGGGAGATGTTCAACGATGTGTTTGATAATGACTACGTCAAAGGTTTCATCTGCAAACGGGATTTCTTCTGCGCTGGCGGTTTGCAAGCCTGTTTCGTCGACAACGGATTTCGATTTTTCCACGGCCCAGTGGTTCAAGTCCATGCCATAGGTTTCGAACGAATCTTCAAGCTGAGCGACCAGATGTCCCAGCCCAGAACCGATCTCCAATAAACGTGCACCACGCTGACCATGTCGACGTGCCAGGATTGAATAGAAACGGTTCGACCACCAGTACATGCTGTACTTGGCGAAGGAAACATTCTCATAGGTATGGCTGGAAAAATATTTTTCGTCGAAAGACATAACACAAAGCTGGAGTAACGACTTAAATCGTTACTACTTTTTCCTAGCAATATAAAAAGTAAATGTGCCATCTTCCACTGGCTCTGGTGAGGCATATTTTCTCACAAAGCGTTCCGTCAGCCACAAGTTCCAGCGGGCGCGACCGATAATCCACTTGCCGGTCAGCACGCGCGCGGCCACCGATGGAACGCCAAAATAATGCCCCCATTCTAACACGCGCATCGCAGACGGAGAGAAATAGTCCCAATGACGGATCAACTCAAAACCGGACTTCTCCAAGCGTTCTTTCCAGACATCAGGCTTGTCTGCGTGCTCAACGCGCGAGATGCGCCGGAACCATTCCGTGTACCAGCCTCCCAGCACACGCGATATCGACAGTTCCGAGAGATAGCGCGGATTAGGCACACAAAAGTAAAACGGCGCTCCCGGCTTGAGCACACGTGCGGTATCAGCCAACACCGCGTCGATGTGCGGAATGTGTTCCAGCACCGAATTGCTGATCGCGCTGGCAAAATGATCGTTTGGAAATGGAGACTTTGCGCCATCTGCTTCGACCAGTCCGCGATAGGCGCCGTAATTTTTGGCCTGATGGATCGGCCCATGCCAGGGATCAAGGCCCACTTCGATTTTCTGCTCAAAAGTCAAGGATGCAAAGTGGCCGTCTCCGCAGCCCACATCGTAGACCGGCGCAGGCAGATCGAAATCCTGGTAATAGGTTGCTTCCACACCCCGGATGAGGGCACGAAAATAAGGCAGGTCACGCAGATGTAAAAAAAAGAAATCTTTCATATCAGCAGGTTGTCATTATTTATGTTTTTTCATCAATCTTTCGAACAACTTCTCGTATTCGGCTGCGATGGTGTCGGGATCATATTGACGTGCAATCTCGGACGGATTCCCTTTGAACTTTTCCGCTTCGTCAAGGACCTCGATGATTGCCGCCGCTAAACTGGCAGAATCACCAATTTCGGCTACGCGCCCCAGACCGTGCATAAGCACAGGTTGGCGCACGCCCGGCAGCGCGGACGGCACGCTCGGCACCCCGTTCAACATGGCTTCAATCTGAACCAGGCCAAAAGCTTCAGTGGAATTCAGAGAAGGGACGGTAATCACATCAAGATTGGGATATACAGCTGCCAGTTGCAGAGGGGAGAGATTGCCAAGAAAGGTCCATTGTCTCTTTTTTTCGTATTCACGAATGCGTGGAATCAATCGCGCGTAGTAAGCCTGTTCGCCCATCACATCCTTGTGCTGACCTGCATAAATGACCTGTGCATACGGATACTTTTCCAGAATCGTGGGCAGGGCATCCAGCAAAACCTCCACACCTTTCTCAGAAGCAAAACGCGTCACCATACCGATGACGGGGCAGCGATCTTTAACGTGATGTTCGTCTGCAAAGGCCTGGACAGCATCCGGGCCAGGATCAGGCATTACTACCGGTGGCAGGATGGGGGTCAGTTTTGAGGCGTAGCGAGAAATGAACGGGGAGTGATCGGCATAGTCCTGCGTATACGTCACAATGTGGTCAGCCAGTCGTCCGGCCATATTGTTCTGAAAATCCACTACGGTGTTGACCAGTCTGTTGAACAAGCCAGACGGGAGTTGCAAGTCACAATGATAGGTCAGCACAGCGGGTTTGCCAAACAGGCGACCACGCAAAGCCACACCGGGCGCATCGAACTGCGGCAGGTGCATCTGGACAACATCGTGCTGCCAGACCAGTTTAGTGGCGACCAGACCAAAGGTCGGAGCAATGACACCCTTGCTCAGGCGGAAGGCTACCGGCACGCGGATAACGCGCACGCCATCCATCATCTCTTCGCGCAGCAGAGAGCTGTCATAGTGCGTAGTCATGACAGTCACTTCATGTCCGCGATTAACAAAGGCGCGCGCCAGCCGCTCAGCATAAATGGTCAGGCCGGAAGTGTGCGGGCGATAATAGGTGAGAACAGTCAGTATTTTCATAGGGCGGGGAGATTATACCCTTCACGGCTACAGATTGCTTTTTTGAGCAGAGATATACAAGCTGTGGCAGCAGCTTATTGTATAACGCTCTGCGACCACGCTAAAAATTAATACCCGCCAATGTTGTCTGGCGGGCAATAGCATTAAGAGCTTATCGTTATATGGTTATTCTTATGAATACGGCTCGTTCACCTCTGCCAATTTTTGCTTTACCTCATAAAGTAATTCTGCAGTTGTTTCCGGCTTGGAAGAGGAGAGATCGTTGATTTCTTCGGGATCGTTTTTCAGATCATAGAGTTCGATGCGTTCGCCATCCGTACCCAATTCATCATAGCCAAAGAAATACATTAGCTTGTATTGTCCCTTAACCAGGGCTGTGGTGGCAACAGTGAGCGGCAGATTTGGTTCCCCATGAAGAGATTGCACAGCATATAAACTTCTTTCTGTATCAAATGATTGGTCAAAAGGAGGCATAACTCTCCCATCGCTCCAATCAGCCTGTTGTTGCTCGGTGACATGCAAAAGTGTGGGCAGTAGATCCGCTGCACTGGTATTTGCGTATATATCCCTTCTATTATTCTGACCCGGCTCGAAAATTAACAAAGGTACCCGAATGACCGGTTGATAAAGCACAGGAGTCCAGTGCCCCCAGATGCCACGTTCGAACATTTCACCGTGATCGGATGTCAATACCACCCAGGAGTTTCCCAAAATCCCAGATGAATCCAATCTGTCCATCAATTTGCCGAACTCATGGTCCACATATAAGATGAATTCGTCATAATTTGTACGCCTTCTCATTAGATATTCAAACATTCTGTCTTTTTTTTCGGAAAAAATATCCAGTGGTTTGAAAGCTGACGTAAAACCATCCCCTTCAAAGTGATTGTAGTATTTTTGGTTTGTCAAATAAGGGCCGTGTGGCGGCATGAAATGGAAATAGCCCATTAAGGGTTGTGGAAGATTGCCTAGAGTCTCTCCAAGCCAATCGATCCCATCCTCAAGTACAAAGTAATCATCTTCAGCAACATGTGGAATGCCGCCAGGAAATTGTGACTGCAACCCAGAGGTCATCCTCTCACGCTGTTTTTCATACAACCGTGCCAAGAACAGAGAATAGGCATAGCCTTCTTCTTTTCTCTTCATGGCACGTATCCAACTCACATTTGCCGTATCTTCGTCTTTTTCAAAAAGCGAATAGATGAATTTATCGTTCACCAAAAATAGCTTTTCAAATGGAACGTGATCATCCATACTTCCACTGAACTGGGTCAGAAACCTGTTGGCTACCGGATTGTGCGTGTACGCTATCCGGTAATGGTTTGGGAAGGTTGAGAAGACATTCTTATTTTCAAATGATGTATCTACCGTATCATAGTAACCTAAAGCTCTGTGTGTCCATGGAAAGGTCCCGGTTAGCAACGAAGCAGTACCAGGTGTTGTGAAGTTGCCTCCAGCATGGTGATTATGATACACCACTGCCCGTTCCGCCCAACGGGCGATATTTGGTGTGGTCTCCCGCTGATATCCATACAATGAAATATCGTAAGCAGAGAAAGCATCGAACACAATGATGATGACATTCTGTGGTTTTCCGCCTTGTTGAGCTGGTATTGAGTTGATGAACTTTGGCGCAGCAATGCTTAGCGGCAAAATACCAGCCAACTTCAAGAAATCCCGACGCGTGATCAGCTTTTTCATTTATTCGTTATACCTTGCACGCTACAATATCGACCTGAAATTTTGTTTGCATTAGCTTCCTACAAATATGGTTTATCTACTTCCGTTATTTTTTGTTTTAACTCATTAAGCAATTCTACGGTTGTTTCTCGTTTTGCAGAAGAGAGATCATTGAGTTCTTCAGGATCATTCTCAAGATCATACATCTCAATCCGCTCGCTTCCCGCCCCTCCCAACTCATCATACCCAAAGAAGTACATCAGCTTGTATTGTCCCTTGATCAAAGCAGTTGTAGCGATTGTGAGCGGTTCATATTGTGCATTTGTCCTGGCCTGGACTGCGTACAGGCTTCGCTCAGAATCGAACTTGGTTGGTTGGAAAGGCGGTAAGACGAATCCTTCTATCCAATCTGCCAGTCGTTGATCTGTGACATGCAAGAGCGTCGGCAGCAGGTCCACTGCACTGGTATTTGCATAGATATCCCTTCTACTTTTCTGACCCGGCTCAAAGATCAACAAGGGTACCTTGATAACCGGCTGGTATAGCACAGGAGTTGTATGTCCGAGAATTCCACGTTCGAACATTTCACCGTGATCGGATGTCAAAATCACCCAGGCTTTATCCAATATTCCTGATAATTCCAACTGATCCATCAATCTACCGAACTCACGATCTGCATACAATATATACTCATCATAGTTCGTGCGTTTCCTTAGGAGAAATTCAAATTTATTAGTCTCTCCAGAAGAGAACGCATCCGAGGGTTTGAACTCTGGCAGAAAATCATCTCCCTCAAAACGACCTTGAAAATCCTTGTGAGTAAGATAAGGAAAATGTGGCGGCATGAAATGGAAATAGCCCATAAAAGGTTGTGGAAGATTGCCCAGCGTCTCTCCAAGCCAATCGATTGCATCCTCCAGTAAGAAGTAATCATCCTCAGCAACATGCGGAATGCCACCAGGAAATTGTGACTGCAATCCGGTGATCAGCCTCTCACGTTGTTTTTCATACAGCCGCGCCAGGAACAGAGAATAGGCATAGCCTTCCTCTTTTTTCTTCATGGCACGTATCCAACTCACATTTGCCGTATCTTCGTCTTTTTCAAACAGCGAAGAGATAAAATCATCGCTTGCCAAGAATAACTTTCCCAATGGAACGTACTCATCCATACTTGCACTGAACTGAGTCAAGAAGCCATTTGCTACCGGGTTATGAGTGTACGCTATCCGGTAATGGTTTGGAAAGGTTGAGAAGATATTCTTATCGAGAAATGACTTTTCGACATTTTTCTGATTGAGACTGAAAGCCCTATGTGTCCAGGGAAAAGTGCCTGTTAATAACGAAGCGGTTCCAGGGATGGTAAAGTTGCCCCCAGCATGGTGATTGTGATACACCACTGCCCGTTCCGCCCAACGGGCAATGTTCGGTGTAGTTTCCCGCTGATATCCATACAAGGAAACATCAAAAGCCGAAAGCGCATCAAATACAACCACAATAACGTTTGGCGGTTTGTTTTCAGCTTGTTGGAGTGTATCTAAGGAATTTATAAAACGTGGTGCGGCTACACTTAGCGGTAACAACCCAGATAGCTTAAGAAAATCTCTTCTTGTAATACCTTTCTTCATGATCACACTGACTAAACATTACGAACAATGACAATAACCAGACCTACAAAGTCAAAGAAAAGGTAAAACAGGGTCAGTAAAGAAAGACGCTCAAAGAGCCCCTGTATTCCTTTGAGAAACTTTTCCGAACGCAGTACAAAATAAACTGGCATCACCACTGATAGCCCAACCAAAACCAAGCTGACAGTATATATAAAACGAAGCGGATGTGCCAGGCCAGCCATAAATAGAATGGTTCCTCCGGGAACGGATACATTCAACATAAAGTATAGATAGTTGATTATTGCCCATAAACTTGTAATCAGAACCAATATCCCCATTAAAGATATGCGACGATCTTCGTTCCATTTCTTTGAAACAAGGAAGCCCAACAAGGTGGCAACCAGGAAGACTACTACGCTCTCTATAAACGCAAAAATCAATCCATAAGAAACCACCCCAATAGCATCCCATGAGTTGGTACGCTCTGTAACCCAGGAAAAATCCCTGAAAGCCAGAATAATGGTCCAGACATGAAGCGGAAAAGCACAAACCAAGAAAAGAGACCAGAGCCCTTGTTTTGAGTATCGTTTCATTTATATTTCCATGCCGCAACAAAAACAGGCCGGGATATCCTGGCTGCTAAACAGTCAGCACAAAACCCCGGTACTCATTGACCACCTTGGACAGGCGAGAAAAGATCTATTCAGCTTTGGATTCAGTTGGTTCGGTCGGTTCGGTATCTTCCGAATCTTTACGCAATGTCCGGCGAAGTTTGGCTATCCCCATCTTGATCCTGCTGGAGAACAACAACACTGCACCAGAAATTACCCCAAAGAGAACTATTAGGGTTTGAGCCAAGATACCACCTGTATTAGGATCGATATACATAACTATCTCCTTACATTCGAATTGATCACACTATTCGTACCGTAACAAAACTATATTATAGGCCAGAATTACTTTTAGAACCCGATTTTATCAAGATACCTTACAGTTCAAAGATGTTGCGGAGCCAATCAGCGTGCGCGCACATTATATCAAACTCACGGGTTTTGCTGCTTAGTGATAGATAAGAATATGAATGTCTATTCTAGACCTTATCACGATGAGATGCAATACCTCCGAACGCGCAATACATCATACTGGGCATACAATCATCGCACTCCAACTGCAAAGTTGCGTGATTCACATTGTAATGGTGGAACAGAACCTCATTGACTCTGGTCTGGATAGAGGCGCCCTCCCCAATTGTCATGTCATCAGTCACCAGATGCGCAGACAGCGTACGCATGCCGCGAGTGATGGACCAGACATGCAAGTCATGGACGCCACGCACACCCTCTACCGAAGTGATGTCCTGGACCATAGCATCCATATCGATATCTGTAGGGGTACCTTCCATCAAAATATCAATGGCTTCGCGAACGATGCGCCAGGCACTCCACAATATCAGAAGCCCGATCAATACACTGACCAGTGGATCCAGCCAGTTCCAATCAGTGAAACGGATGACGATTCCTGCAATAACAGCTCCCACCGTAGACAGCACATCACCCATCAGATGTAAAAAGGCCGAGCGGATGTTCAAATCATGCTCCGCGCCACGCCGGACAAGTAAAGCTGTTACCACATTAACGATGACAGCCACCACACCGACACCGATCAGTACATCCGCCTGCACTTCCGGTGGATTGATAAAGCGATGGTATGCCTCGTAGAAAATTCCCAAAGCTATGACCACCAGCGTGGTTGAGTTG
>JBAVJG010000103.1:0-2421 GCA_049687655.1 Anaerolineales bacterium
GTTCCGGTGGCGATCAGATACTCGAAAACCCAGGGCGCGAATGACATGCCACCTTGAGGACGTACCTCTGGTGGGAAATGTGTGATCGAGACCAGTAAAGCAGGCTGCTCTAGCAGGGATGGATCAGCAACGGGTAGCCCGGTCAACGGGTTCACATCCGCCGGGAAATCAGCCTGGTTTGGTCCGTACGTGATTGGCGGTAGTGTCGATTGTGGAATAGCAGCAGGTAACTCGGTCGGGTTGGAAGTCGGTGCAGTGGGGGTGACAGGTTCTTTCGTTGTAAGGATAGTCTTATCTGGTGATGGTGCTTCAGTGCTGTTTGCAGGGACACAACTGCTCAACAGGACAAGCAGAATCATCCCCTTTGAAAGCTTGGAATATATTCGACTGGACATACTTCTCCAAAATATTGTGATAGGAAATCGGGTGAACTAACTTTCGAAACCGGCTTTGATGCGGTTGTAGGTCCTGTCCAGTGCTTCAGGCAGGACGCGCGTTTCCCCCAATGTGGACATGAAATTGGTATCCCCTTGCCAGCGCGGGACGATGTGCATATGGACGTGCCCCGGCTCTCCGGCCCCGGCAGCTTCGCCGATGTTTGCACCCACGTTGAAGGCTTGCGGAAGGTAGACCTCTTTCAGGACCACCATTGATTCTGAAATCAACTCCATCATCTCAGCGCGGGAGGCAGGATCAAGGAATTCGAGGGACGGTTGGTGTGCAACTGGTGCCACCATAATGTGTCCGCTCGTATATGGGTACAAGTTCAGGATGACGAACGCCAACTCACCGCGTTTGATGATCAGATTTTCAGCGTTGTCGACGCGCGCCAGGGCATTGCAAAATATGCAGCCTTCTTGTTCTTCGTGGTTTTCAATATATTTCATACGCCAGGGTGACCAGATTCGCTTCATGAGGTTTTTACAATTGTTATGTAATCGAAGAAAGGTCCGGAAATAAGGTGGGCAGGCTGCAGCCCGCCCACCTTATTTCCGGTATCTATTAGCGGGCTACGTAAGTTCTATCGAAAATTGTAGCAGAGAAGGGGGAAAAGGTCTAATGGGTCAATTGGTCCTAGAAGTCTCAATAGTTTGACAGGTCTGAAGAAGTCTAACATGTCAGTTAGTCAACCTGTTGAAACTGTCGAAAAAGTCCCTTTTCAAAAAATGATTTTGAAAAGTGGGACAGAAACACTGAAAAGCACCTAGTTTTTTGTGTTCTGAGCA
Organism: Anaerolineales bacterium; assembly: GCA_049687655.1. Taxonomy (GTDB): domain Bacteria; phylum Chloroflexota; class Anaerolineae; order Anaerolineales; family Villigracilaceae; genus JAABUE01. Next base: position 1,227 of record JBAVJG010000103.1, read on the forward strand.
ACGTTTTGGTGATTTATGAGTCTGTTGTGGGAGATTTTTATGAGCATTTTTCAACCTAGGAGTTTTTCGACAGTCTCGTTAGACCTCATTGATTTTTAGACCTGTAAGACTTCATAGACTTGTAAGTCCAATAAGAATGGAGTATCCTTTCGAAGATGTCTCAACCATCCCTTTTCACCTCCGTCACCTGGACGGTTTCCCGCCTGACACAACACATCCGCACCCTGCTGGAGTCCGATGTGACCTTGCAGGATGTCTGGGTGCAGGGCGAGATTTCCAACCTGGGACGCCCTGCTTCCGGGCACATTTACTTCACTCTCAAAGATGCAAATGCCTCCCTGCGGGGGGTAATGTGGAAGGGTGATGCCCGCCGCCTGACACTGCCCTTGCAGGATGGTATGGAGATCGAAGCGCATGGGCGCATTGGGGTTTATGAACCGCAAGGCACATATCAATTCTACGCTGACATCGTCCGCCCTGTGGGCGAAGGCGTGCTCTACCAGGAATTCCTGCGCCTGAAAGCCATGCTTGAAGCCGAAGGCCTATTCGATGCCGAGCGCAAGCATCCTATCCCTGAGTTACCTCATAAGATTGGCATCATCACATCCGCCACCGGCGCGGCTTTGCGAGACATGCTCAACACCTTGCGTCGACGCTTGCCGTTGATCGAAGTCATTTTGGCGCCTTCGCCTGTGCAGGGGGACGAAGCACCGCCCAAAATCGTTGACGCACTTGCTGCCCTCGACCGCCTCAAACCAGACGTCATCCTGCTGGCGCGCGGTGGCGGTTCCATCGAGGATTTGTGGGCATTCAATGATGAACGCGTGGTCCGGGCTGTGGCTGCTGCCAATGTGCCTATCATCAGTGGGGTGGGCCACGAAACCGATTTCACGCTATGCGACTTCGCTGCTGATTTGCGCGCTCCCACACCGACTGCCGCTGCCGAACTTGCAACGCCTATCTCAATTATTGATTTGTCAGCTTACTTACAGGGGATGAGTGCCCGCCTCGCTACCTCGACCCTCACCCTGCTGAACACGCATCAAGCCGGACTCAAGGACCTGACCGCGAGCTTACGCTTCGCCTCGCCCCTGCGTCGTATCCAGACCGATCGACAGCGCCTGGACGATTTCGCCCGCCGGGGCTTGTCTGCGTTGCGTCACCGCCTGGTGTTGGACAAATCGCGGCTGAGAGG
>JBAVJG010000104.1:0-4118 GCA_049687655.1 Anaerolineales bacterium
GTCTTTCACATTGGTTTTGAAGTGGATGATGTCGATGCTGTCGAGAAGCAACTAACCGAGGATGAGATGAAAGTGCTCGCCAGCGGTCGTCGGGATGACGGATCTGGATTCTCATATTTAGACACCAGAGAGCAAGCCGGTGTAACATTGCTGGTCCGGCAAACCAAAATTGAATCATAGATTGCTGGAATAGGATGATCCTGTGAACAACCACACTGCAGAAGTTCTGATTATTGGAGCGGGCATCATTGGGGCCTCCGTGGCCTATCACCTGGCGGTACGAGGTTGCACAGATGTGTTGATCTTGGAAAAGGCTGACGTTCCGATAACTGGCAGCACGGCCTTCTCTGCTGGCGGGGTACGGCATCAGTTCGCGCGAGAAGTAAACATCCGCCTATCAAAGTATAGTATTGAGCGTTTAAAGAATTTCAGTGAGGAAATTGGCGGATATGCGGATTTACGTCAAACCGGATACCTGTTTTTGATCAACGATGAAAATACATGGGCGCAATACCAAGAACAGGCAAGACTACAGCGGATGCTGGGAGTACAGGTTGAACTACTCGAACCACGAGATGCGCTCGAGTATGTACCCGGCATACGGCTGGATGATATCGTTGGGGCAACGTTCGGAGCAGAGGATGGTTTTTGCGATCCCTATGGGATTGCTAGTGGATATTTGAAGCGGGCGCGTGAGTTGGGTGTACACGTAGCGCTTTCCACTCCTGTTACCGGAGCACAGCTAAATGACGATCATTTACTAGCAGTCGAAACTCCAGACGGACTTGTGAGTGGAGGGTTCGTAGTAAATGCATGCGGGGCATGGTCTGGACAGGTGGCATCCTTGTTTGGGATTGATCTGCCGGTACAACCTGTCCGGCGTAACGCATATATGACAGAATGCTTCCCAAAATTCCCCGATCCAATCCCTTTGACCTTCGATGTGGATACTGGTTTCTGGATGCGCAAGGAACAGGATAGCCTCCTGTTTGGAATGGCAAACCCTACTGAGCCTCCAGGAGTAAACTTGAACGTGGATTGGGAATGGCTACCAGAAGTGCTGGATGCTGGGGTCGATCGGTTTCCTCTGCTTGAAGAAGCCCGCCTGGCAAAAAAACAATGCTGGGCTGGTCTCTATGAAATTTCACCGGATCACATGCCGATTCTCGGTCGCCATCCGGAGATGCCAAATTATCTGCACGCCAGCGGCTTCAGTGGGCATGGAGTGATGCACTCCCCGGCAGCCGGGATGTTGATCGCGGAGGAAATATTGGATGGACGCGCCCATACCATGGATATCGATGAACTACGTATTACCAGATTCCAGAGTGCGTCGGTCCAAAATGAAACCAATGTATTTTAGAACGGGATGTATACAAAGAAAAATCAAATCCAAAGGAGTTTTTTATGGCACTACCCCTGCCCCTCATTGAAATGAAAGCAGCCCACAAGCTGCTGACCGAATACGAATACGAACTACGCCCCGTCGAGCGCGGATACGCCAACCGTACATTGTATATCAATCTCGAAACGTTGGAGATCAAGGAAAAACCCGTTACCCAACAGATGAAGGATTTGTTTACAGGCGGACGTGGCTTCGGTTTGAAGCTGCTCTGGGATGCTGTCTTGCCTGCGACGAGATGGGACGATCCTGAGAATGAGTTGGTCATTGCCAATGGACCAATCTGTGGGACAACGGCGTATGCCGGCTCCGGCAAGGCGACGGTTGTGACACTTTCGCCCCTGACCCATAACGTGGTTGACAGCAATGTGGGAGGTTACTTTGCACCCTTCCTGAAGTTCTCTGGCTTCGATGCGCTTGAAATTCAAGGCAAAGCGGAAGAGGACGTGGTCATCTTCATCGACGGTGATACGGGCAAAGTGACCATTGAGACCGCTCCTCTCGAGCATGTCGATTCGCACCTGCTTGGCGCGCACCTGACCCGCATGTATGCCCAGGATGAAAAAAGCCAGCGCAATATCTCGGTCATGTCGGCAGGTGATGCGGCGGAGCATATCCGCTATGCGATCATCAACTCGTCCTGGTATGACGTACGCCGCAAAGAGATTCGCCTGAAACAAGCTGGACGCGGCGGGACAGGGCGTGTATTCAGAGATAAGAAGATCAAAGGTCTCGTCGTGCGTTATTCGAGTTTAAGCGGAAAGAGCAACGGTCCCGCCGATATCGAATTGCTGCGTAAGGCAGGCAAACGCTTCAACCGCGAAATGAGCGAACAAGACGAGGTGCAGAACAACATGCGCAAGGTTGGCACGGCCAACATCGTCGAAATCATGGATCACTTCGACCTGTTGCCGGTTCACAACTTCCGCTTTGGCTCGCATTCCGACACACACAAGATCGATTCGAAGGTTTGGATCGAGAAGTTCACCCAAGGTTTACCTGACGGCTGCTGGCTGGGCTGCACCATGTCCTGCTCGCATGGCGTGGACGGCTTTCCCGTGAAGACTGGTCCCTACGCCGGGACGAACGTGCTCGTTGAAGGTCCTGAATACGAGAACGCCGCCGGGTTGGGCGCGAATATCGGCAACTTCGATCCGCAACTCGTGCTCGAACTGAACTTCTACTGCGACACCTATGGCGTCGATACAATCTCCTTCGCCAATTGTGCCGCCTTCGCAATGGAATGTTACGAAGAGGGCATCATCACCAAGGAAGACACGGGCGGCCTGGAGCTGAACTTCGGCAACGGCACGGCGGCCCTGGAACTGCTGCACCAGATGGCGCGCGGCGAGGGATTCGGTGTGATCGTTGGTCAGGGCGTGCGTTACATGAAAGAGTATTTTGCAAAGGAATTCGGCGGTGACCCGGCATTCTTGCATGACATCGGTATGGAAATCAAGGGCATGGAGATCTCCGAGTACCTGACCAAAGAGTCGATTGCACAGCAGGGTGGTTTCGGCCTGGCGACCAAGGGTCCACAGCACGATGAAGCCTGGCTGATCTTTATGGATCAGATCCTGAAGCAACTGCCCAGCTTCGAAGACAAAGCTGAAGCGTTGCATTACTTCCCGATGTGGCGTACCTGGTTCAGTCTGCACGGTCTTTGCAAGCTGCCCTGGAACGATATCACCCCCGAAAACAACAAGGATACTGCTGAACCTGGCAAGGTCGAGGAGCACGTCGAGAATTACTGTTGGATCCACGAGGGCGTGACGGGCGTCAAGGTCACCCCCGAAGATCTACTCATGCAATCTGAACGGGTCTATAATTTCCAGAAGGTCTTCTCCATACGGATGGGACGCGTTGGACGCGAACACGATTATCCGCCCTACCGCGCGATGGGACCTGTGACCGTGGAAGAGTACGAATCCCGTGCTGAACGCTACGATTGGCAGCTACGCAATCTGATCAGGGTCTCTCCAGAGGGGCTTGCTACCCAAGAGAAGATGGCGAAGTTGCGCGAGTACCGCGAAGCGCAGTACGAGTTGCTGCTCGACGCAGTCTACAAACGCCGCGGCTGGGATTTGAATAGCATCCCTACCTTGGAGAAACTCCACGAGTTGGGGATGGACCTTCCTGAAGTGGTGGATGTGGTTGAGAGCGCCAGGGCACGGTAACATGTAATAAGTAATGCGTGAAGACAGCCTCCCCGGAGGCTGTCTTTCATGATACAGAATAAATCGTTTTACCCAGTCAACGTATGCCTTCTCCTAAACGCATGTTAGACGGGTATTCTTTCCGATTCGAAGTCAGGTTCTCCACCGGCATTGATTTGTTCGTGCTTGGGTAAGTGGATTTAGAAGGAAGGGTATAATCCCTTCAATATTATCAAAGCTACCGTAGGCCTCTGAGCTTTTCAGAACCACAATCCAGGAAGTAAGCTTAGACGGTGATTTTGCTGTAGTATCATATTCTCCCCTAGATATGAGCAAAAAGTGGTTCGGAACAGGCCCGCTAGGGGCTATAGATTTGACAAAAAAAGGCGCTTATAATGCCTTTTTTTGTTTAAATTCATTTGGGTTCATGCGAAATTAGCAACTAGGCTCATAATCCCCAGGTTACAAGCCCTGTATATTGTTACAAGCTTGTAACCCAGGATACACAGATTCCAACCCTTTACTAATTTTGCAACGAATCTTTTATACTAGTGTTTTCT
>JBAVJG010000105.1:0-2739 GCA_049687655.1 Anaerolineales bacterium
AAATAACGGAGGTAAATCATGACTACCGTAGAAGCTACCCAATCTGTATCAACCGCTGTTGAAACCAACGAACAGCATTCCATTGGCAAATCTCTCGCCCTGCACCTACTCCCGGGTGTGTTCATCCTGGCCTTGTTCCTGGCAAGCGCCCCATTCGTGATGCGGGCAGGCTTCCCCTCACTATTTGCGATGGTGACCGTCGGTGTTACTTTTGGCCTGGGATTTCAAGTCTGGCACCTGTATTACGAAGGCAAAAAGTTGAATGGCAAATGGTCTTTAGACGGGATCGTGAAATATCGCGAACCAATGCCCGTGTGGCAGTATTTTGTCCTTGTGCCGTTATTCGTGATAGCCGCCTTCATCATTGATGGACTCACCAGCCCGATCAAAATTGTCTTCCTCAATATGTTCCCATCGATTCCCCAGTGGTTCGAATTGCGAGACATCAGCGTTCTCACCGCCTACCCAAAATCTGCGCTGACGATTACCTTTGTTCTGCACATATTGTTGAACGGGATCGCCGCTCCGATCATCGAGGAAATGTACTTCCGCGGCTATCTCATGGCCCGCATCTCCCGCTTCGGTCGCTGGACACCTGTGCTTGAATCCGCCCTGTTCACACTCTATCACTTCTGGCAGCCCTACTATTGGATTTCACAATTCTTCTTCATCCTGCCGGTTGTGAGCGCGGTTTACTGGAAACGAAATTTCAAGCTGGGACTCATCGTTCACATGGCATTGAACACCATCGGCGGGTTGTTGCTGATGGCACAGGTACTGGGGCAATAACCAAAATCTTCAGGGACCAAACCCCTGCCAATAACCAGATGGATGGTTTTCAAACTATCCATCTGGTTGCTCTAATTTAACTGAAGAGCCGATTACAAGGCTTCTGATATTTGCTATCCTATAAGAGGAAAAGAGAATATCAAATAGTTTCTCTGTACATTTTCTAAAAAGACAGTTGGATTTGACTAAACGACCACTATTTTTTCGTTGGGAAATCTCTAAAAAAAGCAAGTTCAATCATTCAAGGAGAACCTTATGCCCCCAGTCATTCAAACAAAAGGATTAAGCAAATCTTTTGGCGAAGTAGATGCACTGAAGCCTCTCGATTTAGAGGTTTCAGAACATGCCATTTTCGGATTTTTAGGCCCCAATGGAGCTGGTAAAACAACGCTCATGAAATTGCTTTTGGGCTTAGCGAACCCTAGCGAAGGTAGTGCAACGATATTTGGCAACGATATCGTGACCGAAAGCGTAGAAATTCGCCGCCGTGTAGGCTATCTTCCGCAGGAGCCACGCTTCTACGAATATATGAGCGCACGAGAGACATTGGACTTCACCGCTAAATTCTTCTTCAGCGGCCCGCAAAAAGAGATTGATCAACGAGTAGATGAAATGCTTGACTTGGTTGGGTTGGCAGACAAAGCCGACCGCTCGATTAAAGGTTTTTCTGGCGGAGAACGCCAGCGACTGGGCATCGCTCAAGCACAGGTTAATTATCCTGATTTGCTAATCTTAGACGAGCCGGCTGCTGCGCTAGATCCACAAGGTAGACGAGATGTATTGGTCATCATGGAGCGTTTGCGCCAGCATACAACTATCTTTTACTCCACACATATTTTGGATGATGTGCAACAGGTCAGCGATACCGTTGCAATTCTTAACAAGGGTGTACTGGCAGCGCATGGTCCTATCGAAACTTTGTTGAATGGTGGGCAAGGCATCCTTTATCAGATGGATGTGCAAGGCGATATAGAGCGCGCGCAAACTATTGCGAGAAAGCAGGCATGGGTCTCCAATGTTGAAACGCGCGTTCAAGGGTCTGCTACACAAATGCTTGTTACCGTAACCGACGAAAAAGCTGCGCAAACCCAATTATTGCGCTTGCTAATGGCAGATGAAAATTTGATTGTCACGAATTACGGGCGCAAAAAATATGAATTGGAAGAGATTTTCCTGAATATTGTAGAAGGAGAAGAAAATGGCAGCAAATGATACTTTTCAGTTGGTAAATGAACGAGGCTGGCGACGCGGTTTGGGAAATTTGCTTCGTGCGGAAATGGGCAACTGGTGGAAAACAAAAACATGGTGGATGCAGGCACTCATTTGGACCGGCGTTATCAACTTAACAATAGCCTCTGTCGTATGGGGCTCACCCGAAGGCGCACCAGAAAGTGTTGCCTTATATGTACTTTTTTCCTGTCTTTTCCCTACGATTGCGGTGATCATTATTTTGCAAGATGCTGTTATCGGCGAAAAAGAGTCGGGAACAGCGGCTTGGGTTTTGTCCAAACCTGCTTCGCGGACAGCTTTTATCGTGGCGAAGCTGATCGCACATAGCTTGGGGGTTTTGGTCACCATGACATTGCTGCCTGGCCTTGTTGCTTACATTCAGATTTCGCTGGCTGGCGGCGTTTGGCTATCACCACTCAATTTTATGATGGGAATGGCGGTGATCTGGTTGTATCAACTCTTCTTTCTGACATTGACATTAATGCTGGGCGTGCTTTTTGACGGGCGCGGGGCTGTTATCGGAATTCCTTTGGCTCTGGCTTTTGGCTCGCAGATGTTGCTTGCAGTTGTACCTGCTTTGAACTTCGTTTTGCCGTGGCGTCTGGCTGTGGGTGCGGAAAACGAGACAGTGTCGGTGGTTGAATCAATAATTCTAGGTGTATCTCCGTTTTCCTGGCTACCATTGTTTTTTGTAGCGAGTTTTATAGGTGTGTTTATATC
>JBAVJG010000106.1:0-10730 GCA_049687655.1 Anaerolineales bacterium
TGTTGTGGCATTCAAAAGAAGGAGTAACATATCAGCGCAAACGATTTTCGAGTAAATGAAGGCATCCGTGTTGCGGAAGTTCGTCTGATAGGCGCCGATGGCGACAATATCGGAGTAGTGCCTATCAAAAAAGCCCTGGAGCTTGCCCGCGAATCCGAGCTCGACCTGGTTGAGGTTTCACCCAACGCCAAACCGCCCGTCTGTCGTGTGATGGATTTTGGCAAATTCGTTTACGAACGAGCAAAAAAAGAGCGTGAAGCCAGGAAAGCTCAGACCAAGGTCGAGATGAAGGAAATCCGATTGCGGCCCAAAACAAACGAACACCATCGTGGTTTCAAAGTAAGGGATGCGCGCCGCTGGCTGGAAGATGGGATGAAGGTCAAAGTAACCATCCGCTTCCGTGGACGTGAAATGGATTATCCCGAAATTGCCCTCGAAGATTTGAAAGAAATTGCGCATGAGCTGGCCGATGTAAGTACAGTGGAACAGGCACCGCAAATGGAAGGGCGTACAATGCTGGTCATTCTGGCTTCTTCCAAGGGCGGTGGAAAAAAGTAAGAAAAGGACGAGCAACCCAAGGCTGAGTCCGAAGCGAAATAGTAGTCCCGAAAGATGTTCAATCTCCGCGGGAGAACGTCTGAGCCCGCGGTATTTTTTTTATGAAAGGAGTAAATTGCTATGCCTCGCAAAGCTAAAAAAGGCAAATTCAAATTGAAGACCCATAAGGCAACTTCTAAGCGGTTCCGCCTGACCGGGTCTGGCAAGCTGGTGCGCACCAAAGGTGGCAAGAGCCATCTGCGCCGCCGAACGTCCAAGCGCACGAAGCGTTTGTTGAGCGAGATGATTCCTGTGGAAGGCCGCGGGATAATCAAACGTGTCAAACGCCTGGCGCCCAACATGAAAGAATAATCCCGTTTGGGATTATTCCAGGATATCAAATTCTTTATTTGCAGCTTCTGGGTGTACGCAACTGGCGCCCCTTGTCCTAAGTTTATAGAAGGTCGCCGACGCCCCGGGGTTCGCAGGAGGTAACAAATGGCACGTGTAAAAAGTGGCCCTCACGGCTACAAACGACATAAAAAGGTTTTGAAGTTCACCAAAGGGCAAAAAGGTTCGAAGCACTTGCTCTTCCGGCGTGCAAATGAAGCCATGCTGAAAAGCCTATGGTATTCGTTCCGCGACCGCCGCGTCCGCAAGCGTGACCTGCGCAAACTGTGGATCGCACGCATCAATGCGGCTGCCCGCTTGAACGGCACAACCTATAGCCGTCTGGTGCACAGTTTGAAAATGGCCAATATCGAGATCAATCGCAAGATGCTGGCCGATCTGGCCGTCCGCGACCCGGGGGCGTTTGCCGCGGTTGTGGCGGAAGCCAAAAAATAACACAGTTTCGATCCCTTACAGAGGCAGGTCTTAGACCTGCCTCTGTATCGTTTAATTGGGATACAATAATCCTATGAACAAAGTTCTGGAAGAACACGAGCTCCCTACAGGTAAAATCATCCAAATTGTGCAGGGTGACATCACCACGGAAGAGGTGGATGCCATCGTAAACGCGGCCAACGAACACTTACAGCATGGCGGCGGGGTGGCCTGGGCGATATCCAAACGGGGCGGACCAACCATTCAACAGGAATCGGACGAATGGGTCCGAACGAAAGGCATTGTCGATCACGCGCATCCAGCCTGGACCTCGGGCGGGCAACTGCCTGCGAGATACGTGATCCACGCCGTGGGCCCTGTCTGGGGTGCGGGGGATGAAGATGCCAAATTATCGGACGCAGTAACCGGGTCCCTGGGCGTGGCGGATGAACTGGATTTAAAGTCCATCGCCATCCCTGCAATTTCTACCGGCATCTTCGGTTTCCCAAAAGAGCGCGCGGCAAAGGTTATTCTTGCAGCTATTGAGACTTATTTTGAGGATAACACTTCATCGGGGATAGAAGTCGTCAAACTGGTTTTATTTGACCAATCTACAGCGGATGCATTCCTGAAAGTATGATCACTTCCTCCCAAAACTCAAAACTCAAACTCGTCCGCGCATTGCAGGGACGGCCCAAGGAAAGGCACGAAGAAAGCGCGTTTTTGATCGAGGGTGTGCGGCTGGTAGAAGAAGCCCTGGCTGCAGACTGGCCATTCCGCTTTGTGTTGTCTTCGGATGGTTTAAGTGAACGTGGACAAGTGCTCCTTGAAAAATTAGAAAGCGCAGGCTATGAGGTCGACGATGTCGCAGGCGATCTGCTACAAGCCGCCAGTGAGACGGAAACATCGCAAGGGATTTTAGCAGTTCTTGAACTGGACGCTTTGACTATTCCGGATCAACCAAACTTCATTCTCATCCCCGACCAGATTCGCGATCCTGGCAACCTGGGCACGCTCATCCGCACCGCAGCCGCTGCGGGTGTGCAAGCTGTACTGCTCCCCCCCGAAACCACAGATGCCTTTGCACCGAAAGTCGTCCGCGCCGGGATGGGGGCGCATTTCTGGCTGCCGATCCATACAATGGAATGGGATGAAATCGAGCAAGTTTGCAAGGGAGTAAGTATGCAGGTTTTCCTGGCTGACATGTTCGGACAATCATGCTGGAAAACCGATTTCCGTGGTCCGCTGGCTTTGATCGTAGGCGGCGAAGCAGAAGGAGCCAGCAAACAGGCACAAGGGTTGGCAAATAGCATCGTGAGCATTCCCATGCCCGGTGAGGCCGAATCATTGAACGCAGGTGTGGCGGGGGCCGTTTTGATGTTCGAGGTGGTCAGACAGAGGAATTAAACACAAAGGCCACAAAGTACTCAACGGTTTTCCTTCGTATACCTTTGAGCACTTTATGTTTAATAAAGAGGCTTCTATGAAAATCCGCTCCATTACTTACTTCTTCAATCCCAACTGGCCGCTGAACGAAAACAAATTCCAATCGGCAGGCAGGTTCCTCCGCGAAGCCAGGTCCGCTTTCGAAGCGGCAGGCTACGAAGTTCAGACCACACGGCTGGCTACAGTCCCGTTTCCGCAGATAGTAGAAAACCGAATCGAAGAAACACCAAAACTGGCCGAAGCGGTCGAGAGTCTAATGGCCTCCATCGGGGTGGAATATGCCTCGCTCGGCCCGGCTTTCCCAAACGTCCCCGGCAGCTACGATATCATCCCGGAAGCGATAGCGCAGACAGAAAACGTCTTCTTCTCTGGCGTGATGGCCGATAACCATAACGGCATTTCACTGGAGGCAGTCCGTGCCTGCGCGCAGGTGATCGTCAAGTGTGCACCGCTCACCCCAGATGGATTCGCCAATCTGCGTTTCGCGGCGCTGGCCAATGTATTGCCAGGCTCACCATTTTTCCCGGCCGCCTATCACCAGGAAGATCGTCCCGCTTTTGCCATCGCCACCGAAGCTGCCGACCTGGCTGTGGAAGCATTTAAGAATGCATCATCCGTCAAAGAAGGAAGTGACACTCTGGTATCAATGCTGGAAGAGCATGCTGGAAATCTGGTTTCGGTCGCCAAACGACTGAATTTTCGCTTTGGAGCGCAGTTTGGCGGGATCGACTTCTCTCTGGCACCATTTCCAACAGATGAACAATCGCTGGGCGGCGCCGTCGAGAAGATGGGCGTTCCAAAAACCGGACTGCATGGTTCGTTGGCCGCCGCTTCAATCCTGACTGAAGCTGTTGACCGTGCGAATTTCCCCCATACTGGCTTCAGCGGGTTCATGCAACCTGTGCTGGAAGATTCAGTGCTGGCAAAACGCGCTGTCGAAGGGACATTAACCATCAAGGATTTGTTGCTTTATTCGGCTGTATGCGGCACAGGATTAGATACCATTCCCCTGCCTGGCAACGTCAGCGCGGACCAAATCGCTGCCTTGCTGCTGGACTTGTCCGCACTGGCACTGCGCCTGGATAAACCCCTGACAGCGCGGCTGATGCCGATTCCCGGTAAAAAAGCAGGGGATCCAACTGAGTTCGATTTTTCCTATTTTGCGAACAGCAAAGTAATGGCTTTGGAAGCAGAAAAATTGGGCGGTGTTTTGTCAGGGGATGAGACTTTTCAGCTACTGACTCATGGGTCACAAAATTTATCCGACAGTTAACCTGTCCAGGATCATCCTGCCGTTAAACTGCGGGATGATCTTTTTATGTTCGCCAGTATTCTCTCCCACCACCATCCCTATTCATTAGGCCATTCCCGACCAATTCGCGCCGTAGAGTTGCGATATCTTCATGAAAGCGTGTCAATATCTCGTTGACCCGCTGCTCGTTGTACCGCACATCTGGCTCGAAAGCTTTGACTACGTAGCCTAGAATTGCCTCCAATTTTTTACGCTGGGCAGGGATCGTTTTCAGACTTCCATCAGGCAGGGAATAATCTTCGACGACTTTGCGGTCATAAGCATCCAGATCCACATCTTCGACGACGGCTGCTAAGTCCTGTTGAGAGAACAACAAACGAGTCTGCTGTAGCTTTTCTTCTTCAAGTTGATAGACGTTGTAGTAACTATCCGCTTTGGCACTGACCAGTCCAACGTCTGCCAGTTTTGACAAATGGTGCGAAACTGTTGATGGACGCAGATGCAAGATGGCTGCAAGTTGCTCGACTGAGTAGGACTGCTGAGCCAGCAGCCCAACGATTTTCAGCCGGTTGGCATCAGCCAAGGCCTTAAAGAAGGTGACCAGTTCTTCACTCATCTCTTACCTCCGATTCATCCTGAGCAGAGCGCAGCACGGTCGAAGGACGCCAATATCTAGAGCCATCGCGTTCGCGATCCAACAGGCCAGCGTCCACCAGGTCACGGCGTAGGCCGGAGACATCCACGTGGAAGCGGCGGATGATGGTGTTGACTTCCTTTTCGGTGTAATCGGCACCCGGCGTGAAGGCCTGCACCAGATATTTGAGAATTACCTTTAGTTGGGCAGTCTGGGAGGGCAGGCGTTTGATGGTGCCATCCGGTTCCAGGCAGGAAACCAGCACTTTGCGGGACCTTTCGTCCAGGTCGGGTGCGGGAACATATTCAGGCTTTTTCTCGCGCAGTTGCTCCCGTGCAAGGCTTTCCACTTTTTCGGTGTTCAGTTCGTAAAGTTCATCCTTCAAGCTGATTACACCGACATGTTCGAGAAAGGACAGGTGATCAACTACATCGCGCATGGGCATACTCAAGCGCCCGGCGATTTCGGAATTTTTAGCACGCCGTCTGGCAAGCACACCGATGATCCGTAAACGGTCGGCGTCTGCCATAGCTTTAACAAAGTCAAGTAGTTTATGAGAGTCATTCATATTTCACATCCATATATTTAATTCGATATACATCGAATTAAATATTATCGGGAATTTTCATATTGTCAAGAGCAGCAGTTATGTAACTGAACGGGAAAAACCAAAAAACGGAGGCAAGCTGAGAGACTGGAAAGCCGCGAAAAGGCCATCGGTTATAATCGTCGCATATAGTAATCCCCCAACTCATACAGGAGGTGTGTTTCATGGATCTTCCGAAACACGTTTTTTTTGAAGGGAAAATCGTCCCTTTTGAAGATGCGAAAATCAGCGTTGCCACACATGCATTGCACTACGGCACAGGGGTGTTTGGGGGCATTCGCGGATACTGGAACGATGAGAAGAAGAAGGTTTATATCTTTCGCCCCTATGATCACTACCATCGCTTGCTGAATTCGGGGCGTATGATGAACATGCAAATCCCTTACGATGAGGAGGGTCTGATCCAGTTGACATTGGACCTGGTCCGTATGGAGGGCTGGCAGACTGACATTTATATTCGCCCGTTTATCTACAAAGCAGACCTGGGTATCGGCGTTCGGCTGCACGACCTGACAGATGAGCTCACGATCTTCTCCATGCCATTCAAGCAATATGTCAAGAACGACACAGACGCGCACGTGACTGTCTCTTCCTGGCGCCGGATCGACGACAACATGATTCCCGCACGCGGAAAGGTCAGCGGCGCATATGCCAACTCGGCTCTGATCAAAACGGATGCACAGCGAGCCGGGTTCGACGAGGCATTGGTGCTCAACCAGGACGGCCATATCTCGGAGGGCAGCGCCATGAACCTTTTCATGGTGCGGGATGGTGTCGTGATTACACCACCTGTAACGGATAATATCCTGGAAGGAATCACCCGCAGAACAGCCATGGAACTGGTCGAGAAAGAACTAGATCTCCCGGTGGTTGAACGTTCGATCGACCGTACGGAATTATTCATTTGTAATGAGCTATTCATGACCGGTTCCGCCGCACAGATTGTTGCCGTTACGAAGGTTGATTACCGTTCAGTTGGTACCGGTAAAATGGGGCCGGTTGCCAGAGAGCTTAGAGAGTTGTTCGACAGGGTTGTGCGCGCTAAAAATCCAAAATACGCACAATGGATTGTGGAAGTTTGACATAGATATATACAGAGGAACAAAAATAGCTCCGGCAAGGATACAAATCCTTGCCGGAGCTATTTTGCCAGCACAGAATATTGCTAACGGTTTTTCTTGAAGCGCACCAGCACCAGATTTTCCTTGCAATCATTGGATGTATCGAAATAGATTTCATCCGAGAGGGGCAAACCGGCCTGGTCCAGTAATTGCACGTAGATCCTATCGTTCGAATCCATGGGTGTGTCACCTAGTACAAACTCAAAGCCCGATTTACCATATTCAGGGCTGATGCCGCTGATGGTGGTCAACTCAACAGCCTTACCGTCATACGATCCTGCCAGGCGGACCACGATGCCAATGATGGGGCTGCTGTTCTGGTCATCCACAGTTCCCCCGACGCCCTGCCAGTCGCAGCCTGCATTCAACAGATGCGGGATAATGATGCTCTCGATAGAATTAACCGAAGAGACCGAAAAGAGCGCTTTTGGTGTAGGAGTGAATGTGGGGGTGGCGGTCGATTGAGATGTGACTGTGGGAGGGATGAAATTCGCAGGTGTCAAGGTCGCCGGAGGGGTAATAGAAGGTAATAAGGTCGCTGTTGGCGGAACGTATATTGTCGCGGTGGGCGTCCAGGTGGCTTCCAACTGACGGGGTGTGATCGTCGGCGTTGGCGTCCAGGCTGGTTGCAGCAGGTTCATGGATGAAGCCGGGTTAATAAAAATCGACACAAAATATGCACCCAGGCACACGGTGATCAATAAGACCACAATCGTGAGAATATCCCACAGGCCAAACGCAGGCATCGAAAATCCGGAAGATTTTGGTTCAGGTTCATCAAAGTTAAATTCGCTCATCGACGTCTCCGTGCGTAGTTTCGTTCAGGGGGCCAGCACGATCTCACTTTCAGCGCGCTTCTGTGCCAGCCAATCACCCAAAGCATTCTCCTGCATCACCAGATAGGCATCCGGCGATAACAGGTGCTGCGAGTCTCGTTCTGTCACAAAAAGGATATGATAGCCAACTTCCGTCGCGATCACAGCGCTGTACTGACCGGGCTCCAGGCTGAAAGCGGCTTCTTCCAATTCAGGTTCGAGCAAGTATCCACGCGGGAACCATCCCAATTCGCCGCCCGTATTCGGGTCATAGAGCACTGCCAGGTCTGCAAAATCGGCCCCGGCGTTCAGTTGATCGGCCACTTTGCGCGCTGCATCTTCATTATAGAGCAGAATTTGCTGCGCGTGTACCTGTTCCGCGGTACCAGG
Organism: Anaerolineales bacterium; assembly: GCA_049687655.1. Taxonomy (GTDB): domain Bacteria; phylum Chloroflexota; class Anaerolineae; order Anaerolineales; family Villigracilaceae; genus JAABUE01. Next base: position 7,628 of record JBAVJG010000106.1, read on the forward strand.
CACCCCCGTAATGATTTTGTCACGCATCCAGGCGGCTTCGGCAGCGCGTTTCAACGCAGAACGGAAGGTTTCGTCCGTGTAGCCATGTTCGGACAGCCAAGCCGCGAACGCATCCGTACCTCCTACTTCGGCAACCAGCGCATCCAGCCTGGACCTTACATCTGCTTCCGTCATCTCGAATCCATCGGCGCGAGCGGCTTGAGCCAGCAAAATCTGCGCGATCATATCATCTAAGACAACCTGGGCGGCGGCGTCCGTGCTGGTCTCGTTACCCAGGGACTCCTGGGCAGCGCGATAACGGTCCACTTCGGCCAGGAATTCTTCTTCTGTAATCCACTCGTCATTGACGATGGCGGCCAGGGGCGGTGGTGTGGGGGTAGGCGGGATTGGCGTCAGCGTAGGTATGGCAGGAGTGGGCGTAGCAGTTGTCCCGGCGAATGATCCGCAGGCAGAAAGACCCAGGGTTAAAATCAGGATCCATCGAAACAAAATGTGGCGTGAGGGGGAAAACATCGCGTCGATTATACCAATTCCCAAATAAAAAACCTTGCGAAGGTTTAAAACCTTCGCAAGGTTATATTCAAATAGGTTGGTTTAGTAACCCATGCCGCCCATGCCGCCCGGAGGCATAGCAGGGCCAGAGCTCTTTTCTTCAGGGATATCTGTGATGAGCACGTCGGTGGTCAGGATCATAGCCGCGATAGAAGCAGCATTTTCGAGCGCGCCGCGCACAACCTTGACCGGGTCGATTACGCCGGCTTTGATCATATCGGTGTACTCGCCGGTCAGCACATTGAAGCCGATGTTCTTGTTGTCTTTCTCGGCAGCCGTGCGTCGGACCGTGTCGATGATCACCGAGCCATCTTCGCCTGCATTGGAGGCCAGTGTGCGAATGGGGGCTTCCAGCGCTTTGCGAACGATGTTGATACCAACTTTGATCTCTTCGCCATTAGCTTTGAGCTTATCCAGAGCCTTGGCAGCATTGATGAGGGAAATCTCGCCACCGGGGACGATGCCTTCTTCCACAGCCGCGCGAGCAGCAGAAAGCGCATCTTCAACACGGTGCTTCTTTTCTTTGAGCTCGGTTTCGGTGGCAGCGCCAACACGGATGATGGCAACGCCGCCGGAGAGTTTCGCCAGGCGTTCCTGGAGCTTCTCGCGATCATAGTCGCTGGTGCTCTTGTCGATTTCAGTGCGGATTTCCTTGATGCGGGCAGTGATTGCGCTCTTCTCGCCTTTACCGCCTATGACGGTGGTGTTCTCTTTATCAGAGACAACCTTTTCGGCACGGCCCAGGTCTTCCACAGTAGTAGATTCGAGTTTACGGCCGGTCTCTTCGGCAATCACAGTACCACCGGTCAGGATAGCAATATCCTGCAACATAGCCTTGCGACGGTCACCAAAGCCAGGGGCTTTGACAGCCAGCACGTTCAGCATACCGCGCAATTTGTTGAGCACCAGGGTGGCCAGCGCTTCACCATCGATGTCTTCCGCGATGATGACGAGTTCGCGCTTGCCAAGCTGGACAAGTTTCTCCAGCAGCGGGACAATGTCCTGCGCGGCAGAGATTTTCTTCTCATGGATCAGGATATAGGGGTCTTCAATCGAGGCTTCCATCTGCTCGGAATCGGTAATGAAGTAAGGTGAGAGATAGCCACGATCGAACTGCATACCTTCAACGTATTCGGTTTCAAATTGCAAAGATTTGGATTCTTCAACGGTGATGACGCCGTCTTTACCTACTTTGTCCATCACATCCGCGATCAGACCACCGATTTCGGTGTCAGCGGCAGAGTTGGTGGCGACATAACCAATTTCTTCCTTGGTGTCGATCTTGACAGCCACTTTGCGCAGTTCTTCGCTGACAGCATCAGTAGCCATTTCGATACCACGTTTGAGCAGCATCGGGTTGTATCCAGCCTCTAGCGCTTTCAGGCCTTCGTTGACAACAGCATGTGCCAGGACGGTCGAGGTGGTGGTGCCGTCACCAGCGATGTCATTGGTCTTGGTAGCAGCCTCTTTGAGTAACTGCGCACCCATGTTCTCAAAGGGATCTTCGAGTTCAATTTCCTTGGCGACGGAAACGCCATCGTGCGTGACGGTCGGGGAGCCGAATTTGCGATCTATTGCAACATTGCGGCCTTTGGGGCCCAACGTTGCTGATACAGCTTCAGCGACAATATTGATACCATGTTTAAGTTTACGACGTGCGTCTTCAGAGAAGACAAGTTGTTTAGCAGCCATTTTGCATTCCTCCTAAAATTAACCTTCAAGAATCGCGAGCAAATCACTCTCGCGCAGGATGAGCAGTTTCTTGCCATCCATTTTGAATTCAGTACCGGCATACTTGGCATACAGAACTTTGTCGCCAACTTTTACATCCATCTCGATGTGTTTGCCGTCTTCGTCACGGGCACCGGGGCCAGCTGCCACGACATTGCCCTGTTGGGGCTTTTCCTTGGCAGTTTCGGGCAGGACGATGCCGCCTGCTGTCACTTCATCTTGCTCAATGGGCTCAACCACGACGCGATCGCCGAGGGGTTTGAGAGAAAGTGCCATTTGTTCCTCCTGAAAAATAGTTTAGATATGAGCACTCAAATTTTTAGCACTCCCCTTAACAGAGTGCTAAAACGTAACTGAATGATACTTTTCTTTATTGCACAAGTCAAGAGCGGAGTGGAAACTCTAACAAAATTCTGACAAAGGTGTGCCGCAACCACATTGATCTACAAGGCTATATTCTCAGGAGTTACGCACTTGAACAGAGGTACACGACAACTGCAGAAGGTTGCGGTATTATGGCGTTGGGGTTGCAGTTTCGTCGGACATCACTTCCGGGACGCTGGTGGAGGCAGGAACAGAGGAGGCCGTATCCCCCAGTGATGAGCAAATGGCCTCACCTGCGGAGATGATACCAGCAATGTCCGGATCGCTGCCAAATTCACGTTTGACCTCCGCCAACACATCCATGGCTTCCGGACAATTATTCTCCTGTGGGCGGCTCAAGGCGGCCAGCACAGAGCCGTAGGTGTAATAATAGACGACCGTGCTTGGAGACAATGCCAGCCCTGTCACCTCTGCAGGCGTATCGTTGGGACCACAA
>JBAVJG010000107.1:0-1942 GCA_049687655.1 Anaerolineales bacterium
GCCCATGGGGCTGCAGGTCATTGGCAAATGGAGTAAGGATGAAGAATTGTTGACCTGGGCGGAAGATATCGAGAAAGTTGTGAGCCAATTATGAGCGTTGTAAAGTGGAACGTCCGTGCTGGTGCATATTATGACTCCGTTGTCTTGATGCAACTGCAAAGGGGTTTATTGGAATTACCGGGCGTAGAGGATGCAGGTGTTGTGATGGCTACCCGGGCTAACCGCGACCTGCTTGCCGCTAACGACTTGCTGCCTGATTCTATCTCTGCCAACCCGGACGATTTGCTTATCGTTGTCAAAGCTGACAAGGAAGATTCTGCAAAGGATGCAATCGGACAAGTAGACGAATTGCTGGCACGCCGGAAATCATCAACTGTTACGCAAGATTTCCGGCCGCACAGTTTGAGCGCTGCGGCCAAGCAGTTACCCGAAGCCAATTGGGTGTTGGTCTCGGTTCCAGGCCGTTACGCAGCAGGTGTTGCGCGCGAGGCGCTTGAACTCGGCAAACACGTTTTTCTTTACAGCGATAACGTTTCACTTGACGATGAAATTTCCTTGAAAAAATTCGCCCGCAAAAAAGGGCTGCTCGTGATGGGACCCGATTGCGGCACGGCCATCATCAACGGCACCGGGTTGGGATTCGCCAACCGCGTCCGTCTCGGACCCATTGGCATTGTCGGCGCTTCGGGAACGGGGACTCAGGCGGTGACGGCTCACATCCACAACCTTGGTTCAGGTATCTCTCACGCCATCGGCACAGGCGGGCGTGATCTTAACTCTGAGATTGGAGCAATCACCGCACATCAATCATTGAATTTACTCGCGCGTGATCCTGAAACAAAAGTAATCGTGTTGGTTTCAAAGCCACCTTCCCCTGACGTTGCTACAGGGCTGATCTCCGCCGCGCAAGGGACGGGCAAATCTGTGGTCGTATATTTCATCGCTTATCCGCCACCTGCACGGAATATCGGCAACTTGCATTTTGCAGTCAGCTTGAGCGAAGCGGCGGAATTGGCAACACAGCTACTGGTAATTGGTAATTCGGAGCCTGAATACAGCCAGTTACCAATTACCAGTCATTACCTCCGTGGTTTATTCTCAGGCGGCACCCTTGCATATGAATCGCTGCTTGGCCTACAAGCGACACTTTCTCCTATCTATTCCAATGCACCCATCACGAAAAATCAAACCCTTGCCGATCCACTCAAGAGCAATGCCCACACCATAATTGATCTCGGAGACGAGTACTTCATGGTGGGGCGTTTGCACCCAATGATTGATAACGACCTGCGCATTCGGCGTATGCAGCAGGAAGCAGCTGACCTGGAAGTTGGGATGATCCTGTTCGATGTCGTTCTTGGAGATGGATCGCATCCTGACCCGGCAGGCGAGTTAGCACCGGTGATAAAAGAGATTAGAGAGAAGAGATTAGAGACTGAAGATCTGAAGTTTGTTGCCATTCTGATAGGGACAGAGGATGATCCGCAGAATTTACAATCGCAAATCGACCAACTTGAAGAAGCGGGTGTGACGGTCTTCCGCACCGCAACAGAAGCGGTGGAGCATATCAGTTTGCGGTTCAGTCAAAACATAGAAACCGAATATCCGCCAGTTCAACTTGAACAATTGAATCAGCCACTAGCTGCAATTAATGTTGGATTGGAATCATTTTACGAAAGCCTGACTATGCAAGGTGCACAGGCCGTCCAGGTGGACTGGAAGCCGCCTGCGGGAGGCAATGAGAGATTGGCATCCTTATTGGCAAAGATGAAGAAGTAGAGATTTGGAGATGATGTATGGATATTGAACAAGCCAACACAACGGCAGTGAATCGACTTATGGAAGCGCGCCCCATATTAAAAAGCGTTGCGACAGCGCGCGATGTCATCCCGGGGATGAAGGACAACCTGTTCCTGCACGCAGGTCCGCCGATCGAGTGGGA
>JBAVJG010000108.1:0-3865 GCA_049687655.1 Anaerolineales bacterium
AAGTGCCCGCGCAACAGCTCGATGAATTCGTGAATCTTTGCCTGCAAATGTTCAATCAAAAACCACATCCACCGAAAATATTTGATGGCATGGAACAAGTGGTTGCAGAGGCAGCAAAACGCAATACCCTTGCTATCCTCACCGGGAACACTACTCCAACAGTTAAAGCGTTTCTCAAACAGTATAACTTGCAGGAGCATATAAAGCTTATTATCGGAGTGGAATACAAAGCTTCAAGACCTGAAAAGATCGGACTTGCTCTAAAAGAACTGTCGCAAAAGGCGGAATCTACTTATATGGTTGGGGACGCGCTCAGCGATATTCGCGCCGCCCGAGAATCCGGTATTCATAGTATTGCTGTCAGTTGGGGTCACCAGAGCCCTGTCCGGCTTTCGACGGCAAAGCCCGATTATCTGGTCAGATCACCACAGGAACTTTTGGAACTATTGAAAAAATTGTGACCCGGTACGACATCCTTAACGATAAGAGACCGACTTTACCCGGTCTCTTATCGTTAAGGACTTACGCAAAAATACGGAGGAAGCCCGAAAATAAGGGGGGCGTGCAGTGCACGCCCCCCTTATTTTCGGTAACTTTTCGCAATGTGCGTAAGTCCTAATATTAATAGATACCTTGTGATTAGTATCTTCGATTGCCGCCACCCCCATGTCCACCGCGACGATCGCGTCCACCACCACCGCGCGGGCGTTCATCACGCGGACGGGCAATGTTCACACGCAAATCACGGCCTTCGAATGAGTAACCATTGAACATCTGGATGGCCTTTTCGGCCTCTTCAGGGCTGCTCATTTCGACAAAACCGAAGCCTTTCGACCTGCCCGATTCCCGGTCGGTGATCACGTTGGCAGACACCACCATGCCAGCCTGCGAAAACAACTCCTGCAAGCTGTCATCACGGGCACTGTAAGGGAGATTCCCAACGTAAACTTTTGTTTCCATACTGCACTCTTCTCCTATGGTTAAGAAAAAATGCCACCAACCTTCGTCAGGTTTGGCGGCTAAAACATACAAATCCCTGTGCCCGAACAAAGTGATTTCGATTGATGGATTACTCTTTGCATATGATATTCTATCAAGTATGAGCATGCAGTCCGGGTACTAGGCCAAGCTTATTAATTGTATCACAGCAAGGCCAAATCGTTTAACATCTTTTGCAAGGGAATTTGCGACAGGGACTCCAAGGTCAAATTGGCGCCGTCCGTTTTGAGCAGGGCTGTGATCGGGTTTGGAATCCTTACCACAAATATCCCTGCGGCGCGGGCTGCATTGACGCCGTTGGGCGAATCTTCGAATACGATTGACTCGTCAGCTCTCACATCTAAGGCATCCAGAGCTTTCAAGAACAGATCAGGATGCGGCTTGGTGCGTCCCGGCGGCACGTCATCGCCACAGATGATGACGTCGAAACGGTCAGCAAGCCCAAGGCGGGCAAGATGCGTGTCCACCCAACTGTGAGGTGAACTGGAGGCGACGGCCAGACGCAAGCCCAGGCGCTGTGCATCGTCCAGATAATCCACTACACCCGGCAGGACCGGCTGCTGAAGGATCAGCGCATCGCTTTCGGACCGATAACGTGCGTGCAACTCCCAGGCATCCACTCCATCCCCGACCAATTCCGATAAGTGCTCGGCGCCGTCGAAGTTCGAAATGCCATACCCGCCAATAACCTGCCCCCAGGTTTCTGGGAGCATCTCGTGCCCGTACTCGCGGTAGATGGACTGCCAGACGCGGAACTCGGCGGTTTCGGTATCCAGAATGAGACCATCGAAATCAAAAATAAGTGCTTTTATCATCATCTGCAAATAAAAACCTGACAGGCATGAAAACCTGTCAGGCAAAGTCACATTTTAAGAAATTAGAACAATTTCAGCACTGCGGCACTGGCCCAGGCGAACAAGCCACCTGGCACCAGGCTGACAATCACCGTCACAAAAGCGGTCCCGGCGGTGGTGAAGCCAAGCCAGAATTCTCGTTCGGTTTCGGGCTCGCCTTCCTGCATGTACATGGTGACAACCACGCGCAGGTAGTAATATGCGGAGATGAGCGAGGTCAACACGCCGATGATAGCCAAGCCAGTGTAGCCACCTGATAACACCGCACGGAACAGGTAGAACTTGCCGACCAATCCCAGCGTAGGCGGGAAACCGATCAGCGAAAGCATGAAAATAGTCATCGCAGCGGCCAGGGCCGGGTACTTACGTCCAAGGCCTGCGTAATCGCTGATGGCCAGTCCACGACCTTCTTTTTGTTCCAGTGCAATGACCACACTCCATGCCCCGAAGTTCGTGACAGCGTAGGCGACCAGGTAAAAGAGTCCTGCTGCGATGGAAACCTGGGCAGCGTCGGGATTCCCATAGGGCACGAAAGCCATCAGGATGTAGCCAGCATGCGCGATGCTGGAGTAAGCCAGCATACGCTTGATGTCGGTCTGAGCAATTGCCAGAACGTTGCCAACAATCATGGTCAGAGCGGAGAGCATCCAGAGCACGGGCGTTATGTCCACGGCGAGGGAGGGGAAGGCAGTGGCAAAGACGCGCAACAATGCAGCGAAACCAGCAATCTTGGCGCCAGAGGCCATGAAAGCTGTGACAGCTGTGGGTGCGCCCTGGTAGACATCTGGCGTCCACATGTGGAACGGGACTGCAGCAACCTTGAAACCGAGTCCTACGAGAATCAGGGCTGCGCCGATGGTCAGGAGCAGGCTGGAGGTCCCGGCAGAAGCGGCCAGAACAATTCCGCTCAGGGATGTGAATCCAGTAGCGCCATAGACCAACGCGATGCCGTAAAGCACAAATCCCGATGAAAATGCTCCCAGCAAGAAGTATTTGAGCCCCGATTCTTCTGATTCAGCTTTGGGACGGGCAAAGGCAGAAAGTACATATAGCGGCAGGGAGAGCAGTTCAAGCGCCAAGAAAACGATGATGAGATCAGCAGCCTGCGCCATCAGCATCATGCCGCTAATGCTGAAGAGCATCAGGGTGTAGTACTCACCACGCTCGATGCCCATGCGTTTGATGTATCCATACGCCAGGGCAACCCCAAGCAAGCCGGAGACCAACAACAAAGCGTTGACGAAGACCGAGAAGCCATCCAGAGCGACCATGCCACTAAAGCCGGAATTTTCGCGACCGATCTGTGAAATGGTAAAACCAAGTGTCAACGCCAGGCCAAAAGCTGCCAGCATAGCCGTGATCCACTTGCTCCCCTTGGGGATGAACAGGTCCACCAGCAGAAGGGCACAGGCCCAGGCAACCAGGATGATGAGCGGGAGTAAAATGTAGAAGTCAACTTGTGTCATAACAACAGCCTTCAGCCATCAGCAAACGCTGAGGGCAAATCGCTTCTAGGGGAGCGGCAGCGTGGAGACGAGGGCTTCCACGGTGGGACCTATCAGGTCAAAGAAGGGCTTCGGGTACAAGCCAATCCAGAAGATGAAGATGAGAAACGGAACGATAGTGATGATCTCGCGCCAATTCAGGTCACGCAGGGCATGTCCGCGCTCTTTGACTTCATCCACAATCGAGCCTTGTGGCCCCAGGAACATCTTCTGGAACATGTACAGGATGTAGATAGCAGCCATGATGACGCCCAGCGCTGAAAGACCGGCCCACCAGACGCCGCCAAAGGCCTGGTAGGCGCCCCGTGTGCCTGCGCCCCAGGCGCCAAGCAAGATGGTGAACTCACCCACGAAGCCGTTCAGGCCAGGCAAACCCATCGAGGAGAGTGAGACAATCAACATGAGCGTGCCGTAAACAGGCATTACTTTCCACAATCCGCCATAGACCTTAAACTCGCGGGTATGCGTCTGTTCGTAAACCATACCGACTAAAAGGAATAATGCGCC
>JBAVJG010000109.1:0-17355 GCA_049687655.1 Anaerolineales bacterium
TTGTTGGGTATGTATCAATTCAAACGCGAAAATTCAAACAAGAAATCCAGCTACGCAAAAATATCGAACGAGAACAAAAAGTTTTCGCAAATTTTCTTGCGCTTCTGAATGATATTGTCTCCGCAGCGCTTGCAACAGATAACCTTAGAATGGTGCTCCAGATACTGGCAAAGCGGGCAAATGAGCTGCTCGGCACAGATTCCAGTTATATCGGTTTGTGGGACGATGGACAAGAATTGACCATACCTGCAGAAGCCCACGGGCCAAACAGGGATGCATTTCTCGCGCTCCGTTTCGCGCCTGGCGAAAAAACTCTGACCGCCTCTGTGCTGAAAGCGAAGTCTGTCCTGGCGATTGAAGATGTGGCAGCCTCTACTTATTGCAACGCTGAAAAAGCCAGGAATCTTTACCAGGGCTCCATGCTATGCTTACCGTTGATTGCCGGAGACCGTAAACTTGGCTCGCTTGTTTTGGGTTTTGACGATCTCCACCACTTCACCCAAGATGAAATTATGCGTGGTGAAATGGCGGCCCGGCATATCTCGCTGGCATTGGATAAAAGCCTGTCGTTAGAAAATGCAGAACGCAACCTACAAGAGTTGGCACTGATCAATCGAATCTTTGTAGCTATTTCGGGTTCATTGGATCTTCAAGAAAGTCTTCAACTCATTGCAGATGAAATCCTTTCTTTCCTCTCGGCATTGCATGTTGGCATCGCTTTAATTAACGAAGATCAAACCGGGTTGGTACTGACAGCGGATGCCCCTGCAAGTCCAAACGGTGATGGAGATATCGGGCTGATCATTCCTATTAGCGAAAATCCCGCCACGGAAAAAATACTTGCCGAACATAAGCCACTATTTATCAAAGATGCTCAACGTAATCCCCTGACGGTGCCAATTCACGAACTTATGGTTTTACGCGGAACGCAGAGCCTGCACCTCTTTCCTCTGTTCGAAGGCGATAAGGTCATTGGCACGGTTGGTATCGACTTTTCTGAGCCAGATCGCGATTTAGGCAATGACGAAAGGCGTCTGATCGAAACAGTATTGCTCCAGGCCGGCACGGTTATCAAAGCGTCTCATCTCTTTCAACAAACGCAACGCAGCAATGAAGAGCTGGCAGTGATAAATGAGATTATCCTATCTGTCACGCAATCACTAAGCCTAGACGAAATTTTGGATACGGTGCTTAGACGCCTGACGGAGGTCACGGGCTTTGGCAGCGGCCTGATCTCTTTGTGGAAACCAAAGACCAAAAAACTTGAGTTAGTTGCGTGGCGTAACATGCCCGAGACGTTAGTTCAGCAGCTTCAGGAATCCGGCCTGGCAGGCACTCTTTGTAACCATGTGTTCAAGACGCAACAAACTCTCTTGGTAACGGATTTCAACCAAATCCCTGAAGGCGTTGACGCAAGCGGATTGATAGAGAGTGGGTATTGTGTGTATTTAAGTGCCCCGATTGAAGTAAAGGGACAGGTCTTAGGCACGTGCTGTGTTCTCAACAGCAACCCTATAGAAATATCGGAAAGCAAGCTTGCCCTGATGCAATCAGTAGGGCGGCAAATCGGCTTTGGCATCGAAAACTCTCGCTTGTTCGAAAACATTCAGTGGCAGGCAAGGCACGAGGCAGCTCTGTTCCAATTGAGCAATGATATAGCTACGCGTCTCGAAGAGAAGGCCATTTGCCAGGGAGTAATTGATGCCCTGAATAAAACATTGGGCTTTACGCACGTTGGCTTGTTCCTGGTGGATGAGTCTACTGGCATGCGCGTGTTGGTGGCCGGTACAAGCAAGGTGAATGAAGACGGTGATATGCAGATTCCCCCGGGAGAGGGCTTAAGTGAGCGGCCGTTACTCGATCAAAAATTACACTACACACCTGATGTCAAGGAGGAAACCGGGTATTTCACTGTTGCGGGAGGTTCTGAAGTAGATGTACCTGTTTGGATCGATGACAGGGTGAGAGGAGTATTGGTTGCTGAAAATAAGCAGACTCATGCTTTCGATAAAAACGATTTCGATTTGCTTTCTGCCGTTGCCAATCTAACCGGTTTGGCCCTGACCAGGAGCAGGCTTTTCTCTTCGGAGCGCAGGCAATTCGATGAACTGGCTATCTTGCATGCCGTTGCACTGGCAGTCGCAGAGGCAACCGACGAAGACCAACTCCTTGAACGCGCCACACAAATCATCGGCGAGACGCTCTATCCGGACAATTTTGGCATATTATTGGTGGATGAGGGCATAAGTGTATTAAATGTCCATCCATCTTACAGCATTCACAAAGAGTATTTAGGTGAAGGAAAAATCGTACCACTTGGGGAAGGTATTGTAGGACATGTCGTCAAGACTGGTATGCCAGAACGCATCGCAGACGTTGCCACATCGCCGCATTATCGGAATGTAGATTCGCGTACTCGCTCCGAATTGGCAGTCCCACTTAAGATTGGGCAACGTGTAATCGGCGTCATCAATGCTGAAAGCACGAAAGCGAATGCATTTTCAGAAGCAGATGAACGTCTCCTGATCACCCTGGCCGGTCATCTAGCAATTGCCATTAACCGCTTACGGTCTGCAGTCATCGAACATCAGTGGACCGAGAAATTGACACGATCTAACGCGTTGATCGCAGCACTAGGGCAGGTTGCAGCGCGGATCGGATCAGCTCCCGATATTGAGGGTATTATGCAAACTCTGGGGGACGAACTAAAAAAATTGGACATAACTTGCCTGGTCGCCTTATATACATCGGACAAGCCAGAGCTGGCGATCAGCTATACCTCACTTCCAGAGCGCATTGTTCGTCTGTTTGAACACGTCTCCGGCTCCAGGATGGATGAATACCGTGTCTCTGTAGATAAATTATCCACTCATATTGATCTCACCAGAAATCCGCGCCCGGCTATCCTAACGGACTCAATTGGAGCAGCGGCAGAACTTCTGAGTGGGATTCCCCGGTCGAGAATCGCTGACATTTTACGCCCCGAAGTTAATTCTGAGGATGTTTCGATAGGACATTTCCCTCTGGTGATGAACCAAAAAGTAAACGGTCTGCTCTGGCTGTGGGGCGAAAGTCTGAATGAAGGCGATTTGCCAGCCATGTCCATTTTTGCCAATCAGGTGGCAATTGCAATAGAAAACGCTCGCCTGTTTGGCGAGGTGCAAAGACTTGCTACTCTCGATGGACTAACAAACTTGAACAATCGCCGTCACTTCTTCGAAATGGCTCGTGGTGAATTCATCCGCGACAGCCGGTATGGGCGCTCTTTATCCGCAATGTTAATAGATATCGATCATTTTAAAGCTTTCAACGACAATTATGGCCATGCAATTGGCGATCAGGTTTTAAAGGTGGTTGCCGATCTATGCAAGCAATCGCTGCGCCAAACGGATATTCTGGGGCGTTACGGAGGCGAAGAATTCGTTGCCTTGCTGCCTGAAACAGATCGACATATCGCCCAGACTGTGGCTGAGCGTTTGCGAGAGAGGGTGTCCCAGATGATTGTCTCGACTGAGAAGGGTGATCTTAGTGTAACGGTCAGTATAGGGGTGGCCGAAAACAATGAGCACACTCCCGATCTGGAAACGCTGGTCGCACGTGCCGATCAAGCTATGTATATTGCCAAACACAAAGGCCGCAACCAGGTTGCGACAAGTGTTTAGGTTCTGTCCGAGACTTACACTGTCGGATAGATATAGTTCAGGGGATAATCTCTTATTTTAGAAATACAAATGCTTGACCGTGAGACCTTTGTTGATGAGCTCTTTAAGCGCGTCGATGCCGATACGCAGGTGCATGTTCAGATATTCCTGCGTGACCTTGATATCGCTGGCGGCGGTCTTGATACCTTCGGGGATCATGGGTTGATCGGAAACCAGCAGCAGCGCCCCGGTGGGAATCTCATTGTAAAAGCCAGTGCTGAAGAGCGTGGCGGTTTCCATGTCGACGGCCATGGCGCGGATCTGGCGCAGGTATTCCTTGAAGTCCTCGTCGTGTTCCCACACGCGCCGGTTGGTGGTGTAGACTGTGCCGGTCCAGTAATCCTGGTCGTGGTTGCGGATGGTGGTCGAGATGGCTTTTTGCAGGTTGAAGGCCGGCAGGGCTGGGACTTCGGGTGGAAAATAGTCGTTGGAGGTACCCTCGCCGCGGATCCCGGCTATCGGCAGGATCAGGTCTCCGATTTTGTTTTTCTTCTTGAGCCCGCCGCATTTCCCCAGGAAGAGCGCCGCTTCGGGATGGATGGCGCTTAACAGGTCCATGACCGTGGCTGCGTTGGGGCTGCCCATCCCGAAATTGATCAACGTGATGCCCTCGGCGGTGGCGTTGGGCATGGGTTTCTCCAGTCCGTGGATAGGAACGTTGTACCAGTCCGAGAACATCTGCAGATAGTCCTCGAAGTTGACCAGCAAGATGTGTTCACCGAATTCTTCCAGCGGCGTTTCGGTGTAACGTGGCAGCCAGTCGGCAACAATTTCTTCTTTTGTTTTCATTGATTCTCCATATTTTCTTTACCTAATCTTACTCCAAAGGTCCCAAGCCTCCACAATGTCTGTCTCGTCCATCCATAATTCCTCCACAATTGATTGTTATCTTAGGGTCACAAGAACCAAATATACCAAATCAACCTGTAAGGAGGTAAAAATGTTCAATAGAGGTTCTTTCGTTTTACGGCTGATCGGTATCTTGTTGCTGGTTGGTCTGATGATCGGCGGAGGCGTGATAGCTTACCGCGCTGGTGTGGGCCAGGGCATTGCTCAGGCTCCTCAAGTAGCTACGGCCATCTCCAACGCCGCCGAAAGCGGACAGGCTCCACCTGTGCCTGGATACGGTTATGGATACGGATATCCCTACTACGGAATCCGCCCGCATTTCGGTTTCTTCCCGTTCGGTGGCATCTTCGGGTTCATTCTGTTCATCTTCCTGTTCTTCGGACTGATGCGCCTGATTTTCTTCCGCCGCTGGGCCTGGGGGTACGGTCGAATGCACGGACGCGGTCCCTGGAAAGGCCATGGCGGCCACTGGGGTCCTCCGCCATGGGCGCGTGAAGGTGAGGAAGGCGAAGCAGAAGCGGATGCTGAGAAGAAAGAAGATAAGTAGCCTTCCGGTTAGATAGATGCCCCGGCGCGAGTCGGGGTATCTGCTACTTGTGTTATTGCCCCGCCGCATTTTGGTGGGGCAATAACACTGGAAATGGTAAACTTCAGCTATGTCCTCCCTGATCCTCGTTGTAGATGATGAACCAAAGATCGTGCGCCTGGCGCGCGACTACCTCGAGAAGAACGGATTCCGCGTGGTCACCGCCGCGGACGGCCCATCCGCGCTGGCGATGGCGCGCCGCGAGCATCCCGACCTGATCGTACTCGACCTGCTGTTGCCCGGCATGGACGGGCGCGAAGTCTGCAGAATCCTGCGAGCTGAGAGTGACGTGCCCATCATCATGCTGACTGCGCTGTCTGAAGAAAGCGACCAGATTGTAGGACTGGAAATCGGCGCGGATGATTACATTGTCAAACCCTTTTCGCCGCGTGCACTGGTGGCGCGGGTGCGTGCCCTTCTGCGCCGCACGCAGGGGGATGTCCGGGCTCCGACTGTCATCCGCGCGGGCGGGCTGGAGGTGGATAGCGCCCGTCACAGCGCCGCGCTGGATGGAAAGACCCTGCATCTGACGCCCAGCGAGTTCGATCTGCTGGTCCTGTTGGCTCGTCACCCCGGGCAGACCTTGACCCGTCAGCAGTTGATGGACGACTTGTACGGGGGAGCGGCTTCGAGCGTGGATCGAAGCGTCGATTCGCATATCAAGAACCTGCGCCGCAAGCTCGAGTCTGCCTCTGAGTCGCGTTACATCGAAACCGTCTATGGCGTGGGCTATCGCTTTGTCGAGGAGAAATCCGCGTAATGCCTCCTCACAACTGGCACGATCATCCCCGTCATTTCAGGCCGCCCTGGCAGCGCAACCGTCGTTTTATGTTCTGGCGTTTTGCGATGATCTTTGGCGGTATTTCCATCTTTTTCCTGACGGCCATTGGTGTCATCCTCTATCTGGTATTTGGCCAGGCCAATCCCGATTTTTCCCCCGCCACTCTGCTGACCATCATCTGTGGCGTGCCGCTGGCCTTTATGCTGTTAGCTTCTCTGCTGGGTGGGCTGGCCTTTCGCCGCCTGGGTACGCCTTTTGCCGACATTATGTCCGCTACCGATGCCATCGCCAAAGGCGACCTTAGCGTTCGCCTGCGCGAAAATAATCGCCGTGGCCCTTTGAACAACCTGGCGCGCCGCTTCAACAACATGGTGGCCGAGCTGGAACGCGCCGAGCAACATCGCCGCAATATGACCGCCGACATCGCTCACGAACTGCGCACGCCGTTACACATCATCCAGGGCAATCTGGAAGGCATGCTGGACGGCGTTTACGAGCCGACCGCCGAAAACATCACCGACACGTTGGATGAGACGCAGTTACTGGCCCGTCTGGTGGACGACTTGCAGACACTCTCACTGGCTGAGGCCGGGCAGCTCCCGCTTCATCCCACCCGCTTCCTGCTCGCTGACCTGTTGGCGGATGCCGCCACTGGATTTGAATCCCGCGCCCCCGCCCAAAACGTGGACCTGCGCGTGGACATCCCTGATCCCTCACTCGAGATCGAAGCCGACTATGACCGCCTGAACCAGGTGCTCGCCAACCTGTTGACCAACTCTCTGCGCCATACTCCCGAGAATGGACTCATTACCCTGCGAGCTGAAGCCATTCCCGATGGTGTACGCATAACCGTCAGCGATACCGGCGCTGGCATCCCCGCCGAGGACCTGCCCTACATCTTCGACCGATTCTGGCGCGGCGACAAGTCTCGCGCCCGGACGGAGGGCAGCAGTGGCCTGGGACTGGCGATCACCAAACAGCTTGTTCTTGCGCATGGTGGCACGATCAGTGCTAAGAGCGAAGAGGGGAAAGGCACAACTTTCACGATTGAATTGCCCAATTAAAAGGTTTTAGTGCTTTGCATTATTTATGCTATATAGTGCTTGACGTTTAGCGCTACGCACTATATAATGTTTCTGTGATCAAAACCTTCAAGGACGATGAAACACGGAAGATCTATCAACGCGAACGATCACGAAGGTTACCGCCTGATATTCAGCAAGTGGCATTGCGGAAATTACGCATGCTCAATAACGCAATCAGCATTAATGACTTGAGAGTTCCACCTGCGAATCGACTTGAAAAACTGAGCGGCAATCGAGAAGGACAATACAGTATTCGAATTAACGATCAATGGCGAATCTGTTTTGAATGGCGTAGCAGTGATGCTTTTAATGTTGAAATAGCAGATTACCATTAGAAAAGGTGAAATATGGTTGAAAAACTTTCCCCCATTCATCCCGGCGAAGTACTACTGGAAGAATTCATCAAGCTAATGAACTTGAGCCAGAACCGCCTGGCGATTAACATTGGCGTAGATGCTCGCCGCATTAATGAGATTGTGTTAGGCAAGCGTAGTATTACTGCCGATACCGCTTTGCGCCTGGCACGTTTTTTTGGCAATTCCCCACAATTTTGGATGGGATTACAGACACAGTATGATCTCGATGTTGCAGAGGATGCCCTTGGAAAGAGGCTGGAACGTGAAGTACGGCCAATAGCAACAGCGGTTTAGAGCAGAGGGTATCTCTTAGAATCAAAAACTCCGAGATTTTCAAAATCTCGGAGTTCTGCTTTTCATATTCATAATACCACCCACCCTCTTCGTGCCCCCGAGCGGATAGCCTCCGTGCGGCTGGTGACCCCCAGTTTGGTATACAACGACGAAAGATGAAACTTGACCGTATGCTCGCTGATCTCCAACGATAGCGCAATTTGCTTGTTCGCCAATCCCTCAGCGGCCAGTTGCAGCACTTCGCGCTCGCGGGGAGTCAACGGATCCACGATGGGATCACCATCCTCAATAGCGAACATGGGTTGGCGTTCAAGCAGGGTTTGCAGCAACGCAGGCGAGCCGGTCCATAGCCCCTCGCCCAGAGCGCGGACAGCCGCAGATAGTTCCTCGGGGCTGGCATCCAGCGACAGCACGCCCCAGACCGGCAAACCCATCAGCTGAGCAGCGGCGCTCTGGTCATCGGTCAGTAGCAAGACAGCCGGAGAATCTTCATCCAGATCAGACAGATAATCCGGGGATGTCAGCACCAGCACATCCGCCTCGGGCAATTCATCTAGACTGGATGCGTCCGCAACAACCTCCACATCCTCCAGCCCGCGGAAGACTTCCCGCAAGCCAACGCGTAACGCCAAGGCAGGCGCCAGAATTGCGACACGGATCAAAGCACGCCCTCCGGCACAAGCTTGGATGGCATGCTCTTATGCGTTTTCTCTAGAAATGCGCGGATGACGCTGGCCGGGATGGCAATACCCTGGTCACCGCCGAAGATCATGGCGTTCAAGCCGATCACTTCCCCGGCAGCGTTCAACAACGGACCGCCAGAATTACCCGGCGCCAAACGCGCGTCAGTGCGCAGCACGGGGATTTCGCCGCGCCGCGTGCGCGCTGAAGTGACCGCCGACAGCACGCCGCCGGTCAGCACGGCCCGCTGGCCCCAGGGATGCCCGAAGGCGAAGACCATCTCGCCGGGGCGCGGATCACTTTCGGAGAAAACCGCTGAAGTGCCGCCATTGGCGGGGACCTCTAACAGTGCCAGATCCGTTTCGGGGTCACGAGACAGGATACGGGCTTCATAGGATGCGCCATCGTCCAATTGAACCTTGAACGACCGTCCGCGCGCGACCACGTGATGGCTGGTCAGCACCAACCCATCCCCGGCTAACACGCCTGCCCCCGCCCCGCGTCGGCCATTATGCACCACCGTCAGGGCAGGGCGGACACGCGCGAGCAGTTCATCCAGGGCCGCATTGAGCAGGGACGAGGGGTTCATTATCGTGCTCCAATTTTCACGCTGATGCTGTGTGGTTGTCCGCCGCGCAGCACCTCCACCGGCGTGGATTTGTCGATCACGTCACCGGACAGGCGGGCCAGCAGTTCATCGTGATTGTGAACCGGCTGGCTTTCGATGGCGACGATGATGTCACCGACCATCAGACCGGCCGCTTCGGCAGGACTGTCGCTCTCGACCCCGACCAGGATCAGACCGGTAGCCTGCTCCCGTTTCAGGGCTTTCTGCGCGGATGCGGGGATTTCTACGCCCTGACTGCGCACGCCCAAATACCCGCGCCGGACGGAGCCATGTTTGGCAAGCTGCTCTGCCACCTTCCAGGCCAGATCAGCCGGAATGGTGATGGCCGCGCCATGCCCGAACCCGGATGTATTCAACCCGACCACACGCCCCTCGGCATCGGCCAGCGGACCGCCGGAGAAGCCGGGGAAGGGAGTGGTATCGGTGCGGATGTATTTGTCGATGGCGCCGTGACGAGTGTGTACAGGGCCGCCTACCACACTGATCACGCCCAGGCTGGCCTCGATCCCACCCTCTGACGGGCGTCCCAGCGCCAGCACAATCTGCCCCACTTTGGCGTCTTGGGCTGTTTCTGCAGGTTTTGCCAGCGAACGCTCCAGACGCAGCAGCGCCAGATCTGTGCCGTGGTCGCGCCCGGCAACTGTAGCTGAAACTTGCGTCCCATCGCTCAATGTAACTGTAATGCCTTCTTCGCGTTCCACCACATGGTTGGCGGTCAGGATCAGGTCCGCAGAATAGGCGATGCCGGTGGCGGGCATACGCCTGCGTGCGTTGACCATCACCGTAGATGCGCCAACCTTTTCCGCAGCTTCCGCCATCGCGTTCGATAGTTCTACCAGTATGTTAGACATGTTTGCTCCTCATTTAATTTTATATTAGTATAGCCATCTGCCCGCCAGTTGACATCTGCTAAATGGGTAGGTTGAGACTGGAAAAAGGAGCAGGTGATGACGGATTGCAAAAAATACCAGCTAACCGGGAAACAAAAAGGACTTACGTGATTTCAACGTAAGTCCTTCCAGAATTGCATAATCAGACTCTATCGCCTGAACCCGCCGCCTTTGAGCCTGCTGGCCGGTTTACGCTGCTGGTAAGCATACCAGCCCAGCCCCAACCCACCTAACAGGAGCAAGCCACCCAGAATTCCAAAAACAGGTGATGGACTGCTACCGTCGCCACCGTTTTCAGGGGCATCTTCAGCGCCTGTCTCTGTCTGGGACTGGGCGCCGAAATCCACAGAAGCCAGGTCACCAGCCTTGATTGAGAAGGAATAGGATAATTCCATAGTTGGGTTGTAATTTTCGGGTACAGCCAGACTGATGTTGTATTCTCCTGCTGGCACATCGGTGAAGCAGGTTGGTACCGGCTCAGCAGTATCCGGGTCGATCTCAGATACGGTAGCCTTCGTCTCCGAGAAAGTACCGGCTGTATTGCCAACACTGACCGCCCCGCCAGCGATGCCGAGTTCGGTTTCCTGGCGTAGCGCATCGCCATTGGCATCCTCATACAATAGCACGCAGATTTCGGTTGTTCCGGCAGGTGGTGTGGGCGTGACCGTAGGCGGTTCCAGCGTCGGAGAAGGGCCAGGAGTTGATGATAGCGCTGCAGGGCCACCGATACCGAGCATGAGTTCATTGCCTACCACGAGCGTGCAGTTTTCATCCAGTTGTGGGTTCAAACCGCGCAATTGGTCGACAGTGATGCCATACAGCGCCTGGATGCGAAAACAGCTATCGCCAGGCTGCACAATATACAGGATACGGCCGTCAGCCCCCGGCGTCGGGGATGGGAACTGCACCTGCGCGGAGGGGGAGGCCTGAACTGTCATCATCAATGCGAACAGCAATAAGGAAGTTAAAAGAAGAAAAACGATGAAGAATCGCTTTGGGTTCATAAGTACGCGGATTATATCAGGATTTGAATGCTCAAAAAACGTACAGGGGTTCAGCCACAGAGACACGGAGACGCAGAGTTTTTTTTATCTCCGCGTCTCCGTGTCTCTGTGACAAATTTAATAATTGAATATTTTACCTACCGATATCTCTTCCTGATCTCTGGCAGGAAATATTCATTGAAAAATCTGTCCACATCGTAATCGGGTTTCCAGCCCCACTCCTCGCGCGCCTTGGAATCATCCAGGTCCTCCGGCCAGGAGTCGACGATGCCCTGCCTGCGGACGTTCGGCTCGAAGGTAACCTGCGCGCCGGGGAAAGACTTGACCGCCCAATCGCGGAACTCACCCGCCGTCAGACTGAAAGAGGAAATGTTGTACACAGGACAAGTCAGGTTCTCGCGTGGCGCGTCCATCAGCATCAGCAGCGACTTGACGGCGTCCGGCATGGCCATAAAGGAGATTTTCGTGTCCTCGCGCACGAAGCAGGCGTAAGGGCGGTCTTGAGCGGCGGCATGCAACATTTCGGGGCCGTAGTCGCTCGTCCCGCCGCTGGGCATGGTAAAGGCGCTGACCAGTCCCGGGAAACGGATGGCGCGATAATCCACCATTGTGGGTGGATTCGGCTCCAGATGGCGTTGTCTTAAAAACTTGCTGTAGTACACGCCCAACTTCTCACAATACAACTTGTTGCAGCCGTACATGGTCTGGGGCGCGTTCCATTCATACTCTTTGACTTTTCCCGCAGCCGTCTTCTCGGCCACGTCCCGGAAGCCGTAGGCCGCGATCGAGCTGGGGAACAGGAACTTGACATGCTTGTCGTACTTCTCGGAGCGATAAGCCGCCATGGCCAGCATCAGCATCGTCCCCTCCACGTTGATGCGGTGCGCCCTCTCGGGATGCTCCTCTGCTGTTGAAGAGAGAGAAGCGGCCAGGTGAAAAATAACATCGAAATCGTAATCGTAAAAAAGTTTGACTTTGTTGACCAGATCCCCCCGCACATGCTCCGCTACCATGGAAGAGATTGTATCCGGCAACGGTGCCAGGTCAGCGGAAACAATACGATAGCCTCCGCGTTGTGCCAACCCTTGCACGAGCGCCTGCCCGATTTCACCGCATGCACCTGTTACAAGGACATTTGTTTCGGTCATAGTTTTCTCCTTTGTGCTAGAATGGACGACAAATATCCGCAGATAGGACGGATTCTCGCAGCCTCTTTGCGTTACCCGTACAACCTGCGGATATGGTCACCAGCGAGCATGTGTTGCTCCATTGCTGTCTTATTGTACAACATCCCTGCCCCGATTTGTGTCACCAAATGCGCATGACTTTCCCCCGATTTCTCATTATTGCATGTGGACTACTACTCACGGCCTGTTCCGGTAGCGGATTGGAAGCCGTAACCGCTACGCCGCCTCCGCCCACGCCGACCCCGCTTCAGACCCCGACCATCGTCTGGTTCCCGGCAACCTCCACTCCTACGCCCCAGCAGGTGCGCACCCAACCGCCCACCCCCGAGATGCTGACCGGCCTGGGGAATCTGATTGCCAGCGACGATTTCAACGATCCTGAGGAGTGGGATACAGCTGTTTCTGACGAGGGCAGCGCCTCTATCAGCCGTGACCGCCTGACGCTTGTGGCGCAGCCCGGTGTGTATATGACCAGCCTGCAAAGGCAGATGGTTTTGGGAAACTTCTATGCTGAAATCACCGCCCGTCCCAGCCTGTGTCGGGACGAAGACGAATACGGCTTCCTGGTGCGCGCTAGCGCCGCTACATACTACCGCTTTGTTTTAACCTGCAACGGACAGGCCTACGCCGAGCGCATCAGTCTCAGTGAGCGGCATAACCTGCAAGAACCCGTCTTCAGTGGTGATGTACCACCCGGTGCGCCAGGAGAAGTGCGTATCGGGGTGTGGGCCTCAGGCTCGGAACTACGCCTGTTCCTGAACGACCGTTTCCAGTTCAGCTTTACGGACAAGAACATCTCGTCCGGGACGGTAGGTGTTTTTGCGCATGCCAAAGGTGACACGCCCATCACGGTGGCGTTCTCGAATCTAAGGGTGCAGTCGGTAGAGTACTTCCCGCCAACGAGAACGCCTGTTCCATGATGTTTATTTGGTAGGGGCGAAGCATGCTTCGCCCCTACAGCACGATATAATAAGATATGCCGCGCCCAAACAAACTCAACAACCTCGACCCAAAATCCTGGCTCAAATTCCAGAAATCCTGGTTCATCCACAACCCGCCGCCGCGCAAGAAAGGCGTGCTTGTCCATCCTGCCAAATTCCCGGAGACCATGGCGCAGGAATTCATCGAGTTCTTCACCAAGGAGGGGGGATCCGTGCTCGACCCGATGGCAGGCACCGGGTCCGCGTTGGTGGCGGCGTTGAGAGCTGGTCGTAGTTCGTACGGCATCGAACTCAACCCCAAATACGCTGAGATTGCCCAGCAAATTATCGCCGAAGAACGAGAAGCGCTGGGTTCGTCAATCGTCAATCTGGAATCGAAAATCATAAATGGCGACGCGTCTCACGCCATCGAATTTGAGCTCCCCGCCATCGACTACGTGCTCACCAGCCCTCCTTACTGGGACATGCTGCATGCCCGCGGCGCACAAACCCAGAAGAAACGTCGTACATCCAATGACTTGGATGTCTTCTACTCGAAGGATCCCAACGATGTGGGCAACATGCACGATTACGAAGAATTCCTGGAAAAGTTGGTTGGTATTTATGAAGGACTTAAGTCCTTACTACGAGAGAAGGCTTACCTGACGATCATCGTCAAGAACGTCAAGAAGGGCGGGAAGATCTACCCACTGGCCTGGGATATTGGCCGCGAACTCGGCAAAACTTACACGTTGAAGGATGAAAAAATTTGGTTGCAAGATAACCAGCGCCTGGCCCCCTACGGGATGAACAGCGCCTGGGTCAGCAACACCTTTCATCATTATTGTTTGCAGTTCAGAAATGAGTGAGATTGATGCGTCGCACCTTTTTCGATGGTCAATTCCAACGGGGAGATTTTTCTAGCTCTTGGAACACATCTATCCGTCTGGTGCGACGCAACCGTGATTTAGCAGGGGAATACTGGAGAGGAAAACATGACATACCAACCTATTGAAAACTACGGTGTGATCGGCGACCTGCACACGGTGGCTCTGGTCGGCATGGATGGCTCGGTTGATTACATGTGTTTTCCAAAATTCGACTCGCCCTCCATCTTTCTGCGTTTGCTCGATCACGAGAAAGGTGGGTATTTCTTACTGGCGCCGAAACTCGACGACGCTCACCATAAACAACTCTACATACCCGATACCAACGTGCTGCTCACGCGCTTCCTCTCGGACGATGGCGTGGCTGAAGTATCGGATTTTATGCCGGTTGAAGCCACCGAGCAGGCCCATAACCTGATTCGCCGCGTCAAAACCGTACGCGGCGAAATCAAATATCACATGGTCTGCAAACCGGCCTTCGACTATGCCCGCGCCGGACATCAAGTGGAAATGCGCGATGGCGAAGCCATATTTACATCCACTGGGAATGATGGAACCGTTCTGCGGCTGCGTTCCAGCCTGCCTCTGCACGAGGAAGACGGTGCGGTTGTCAGCGAATTCACCTTGAAGACCGGCGAGACGGCCTCCTTCGTACTTGAAAATGCCGAGGAAACGGTGGGCGACTCATCTGAACCGGGTTACGTGGCGGAAGCCTTCAAGAATACGGTCAATTACTGGCGGGGATGGGTCGGTAAATCCGAATATAAAGGTCGTTGGCGCGAGATGGTCCATCGTTCGGCGCTGACGCTCAAACTGCTCACCTCCTGGCATCATGGTCCCATCCTGGCCGCGCCAACGTTCGGATTACCGGAAAACCTGGGAGGCGTGCGCAACTGGGACTATCGCTTCACCTGGATCCGTGATGCCTCCTTCACGATTTACGCCTTCATCCGCCTGGGATATACCGAGGAAGCTGCCGCCTTCATGGGATGGATCGAGGCGCGCTGCAACGACATGGCTCCCGACGGCACGCTGCAGACCGTCTACGGCCTGGATGGACGCCACGATCTGACCGAGTTCGATCTTTCACATCTGGACGGGTATAAAGGCTCGAAACCCGTGCGTGTGGGAAACGCTGCGCAACTGCAGCTCCAACTCGACATCTACGGCGAGTTGATGGACTCGGTTTACCTGTACGACAAATACGGAAAACCGATTTCTTATGATCTGTGGAAGAACCTGGTAGGCCTGGTGGACTGGTTGTGCGAACACTGGCAGCAGCCCGATAACGGCATCTGGGAGGTACGCGGCGGTCAGCGTGAATTCCTGTATTCGCGCCTGATGAGTTGGGTGGCTGTTGACCGGGCATTGAGGCTCGCTCGCAAGCGCTCACTCCCCTCCCCGTTCGAACGCTGGCAGACCGTACGTGACGACATCTACAATAACATTTTCGAAAACTTTTGGGATGAAAAACTGGGCGCATTCATCCAGTATCGCGGCTCACAGGCGCTGGATGCCTCCAGCTTGCTGATGCCGATGGTGCGTTTTATCAGCCCCACCGACCGGCGCTGGCTCTCGCACTTGAAGGCCATCGAAAAAGAACTGGTCTACGACTCGCTGGTCTACCGCTACAGCATTGAAGACACGCCTGTCGATAACCTGGAAGGGATCGAAGGCACGTTCAACATGTGCACCTTCTGGTATGTGGAATGTCTCTCCCGTGCAGGGGAGCTGCAGAAAGCGCGCTTGTACTTCGAAAAAATGCTGGGCTACGCCAACCACCTGGGACTGTACGCCGAAGAAACCGGTCCGCGCGGCGAGCACCTGGGCAACTTCCCGCAGGCCTTCACTCACCTGGCGCTGATCAGTGCCGCCTACGACCTCGACCGTCGTCTCTCGGAAGCAGGCTGGGAGGCGTGAGGAGGAAAATGCCGATTGCAACCGTAGCAGCCATTATCAGAAACGAAGAAGGGGAAATCCTGCTGACTCGCCGGAATGTGGAGCCTTTTAAAGGTCAATGGTGTTTGCCAGGTGGGCATATTGATGAAAACGAAGAGGCCTTAGAGGCTGTCATCCGGGAAGCCAAAGAAGAAACCGGTCTTGACTTCGAGGCAGAGTTCTTCAGTTACGCCGATGAGATTATCCCTGAATATGACTGGCATGCAGTCGTCATCGTATTTACCGGAAGAGGAATAGGGGAGCTTGCTGCGCAAGTAGGAGAAGTAGCAGACATCGAATGGTTCTCGTTGGACGAAGCACTTTCTATGTCGTTGGCATTTGAGCACAACAAAATTCTAGATGAATACGCCTCCCACCTTCACTGACATCCGCCAGGCCGCCGCACGCATCCAGCCTTATGCGCACCGCACTCCGGTCCTGACCTGCGCCAGCCTCGATAGACAGGTCGGCGCGCAGGTCTTTATGAAATGCGAGAACCTGCAAAAGGTGGGCGCCTTCAAATTCCGTGGGGCCTGCAATGCGGTCTTCTCGCTCACGGACGAAGAAGCCGCGCGCGGAGTAGCGACTCATTCCTCTGGCAACCACGCTCAGGCGCTGGCGTTGGCCGCAAAACTGCATGGCATCCCAGCTTATATCGTCATGCCGGAGAATGCCTCGGCGGTCAAGAAGGCAGCTGTGGCCGGCTACGGTGGACAGGTCACCATTTGCGAGCCAACTTTGCAAGCGCGTGAAACCACGACGGCTCAGGTGGTAGAAAAAACCGGTGCGACGGTGGTGCATCCTTACAACGATTACCGTGTTATCGCCGGGCAGGGAACGGCTGCTCTTGAACTGCTGGAAGAAGTTCCTGATTTAGATGTAGTCATCGTACCGGTCGGTGGCGGCGGATTATTGAGCGGCACCGCCATCGCCGCGAAAGGAATTTCACAGAATATTCGCATCATTGCCGCTGAGCCTGAAATGGCCGATGACGCATATCGTTCATTTCAAGCCGGGCATATCATCCCGTCCGAGAACCCGAAAACCATCGCGGATGGGCTGCTGACTTCGCTCGGTGACAAGACCTTACCCATCATTCAGCAGCATGTGGAGCAGATCGTAACGGTTAGTGAAGCAGCTATACTTGAGTCAATGAAATTCATCTGGGAGCGTGCAAAAATCATCATCGAACCATCCGCTGCAGTGCCGGTTGCGCTGCTGTGGGAGCGTAAAATCGATTTGAGCGATCTGCGCGTGGGTATCATTCTCTCCGGTGGCAATGTGGATTTGGATAGGTTGCCGTGGCAAATTTGACTGGGGATGAACGGAGATAAACAAGGATAAACAAGGATAAATTGATAAACGTTCATCCACGTTTATCTCTGGTGAAATTTTCTTATGATTACTTCCACAGACTTCCTGCACCTGCCCTACACCCCCGACCTGACCGAGGGTGGTATCGCCTACGCCATCCGCTCGCTGCCCTACACCTACGACCGTATGGGTGGCTCGCCCTTCAACCGCCTGCGGCGCATCGTGGCGGGTGTGGCTGTCGAACTGGCCTTCCG
>JBAVJG010000110.1:0-2434 GCA_049687655.1 Anaerolineales bacterium
AGAGCTCTACTCTTTCGACGCCTTCGAATCCCAGGATAAAGTCCGGGCCATAGGCCAGGGATGGGGTCTGGAACCCGGGCTCGAGGTCCCCGACAAGAATGCGTCGCATTATTTCCACCGCTGTCTGCGCGGTCAGGTTATAAGCTTCCGGCGTTTTCAATTTGGACGAGACCGACCCTCCGTCATCGTTGAACGCTTCGCCCACGATCAGGCTGAATCCGTTTCGACGCTGCTCCTCGGTCGGTCCGCGTCGCACCAGGCGAAGGGCCTGCTTCAACAACCCCTTGGCAGGCCGCGTGTAAAGCAGCGGACCGATCACGCGCAAGGTGCGTATTGCCCGGACGGCAAAAGGTGGGAAAGCCATATAGGTCTGTATATTGGGAATACCAGTGCTGTGGTAGGCCGTGGAAACATCACCCCAGCCGATGGAAACCACCCTGACCGGTCCACGCCCAAAATCGACTTCGAGTACTTGCCAGGCGGATGGTACCTGCACCAGTTCCTTGTTCAGACGGATCATGCCGCCGCGATGCATGTTTTCGATGGCCGAACGAGCTGTCCCGCGTGAGAAGCCGCCGCCCACACTGCGGATATAGAGGCGCAAATGAGTGGCTGATAGAAGGCGCTTTTTTAGATGCATGGCCAAACAATCGGTGGGGACAACGTCAAAACCTACGCCGGGCATGAGCATGACATCCGCGCGTTTGGCATCCTCGTCCATCTGGGCCAGCGTTTCGAAGCCGAGTATCTCGCCACTGATGTCAATGTAGTGACGGCGCGTAACGAGACAGGCTTCCGCCATTTGACGAAAAGTGTGCACGAACGGACCGGCGCAGTGCAAGACGCCCTCCACCTCGCGTAAAGCCGAGTAAAGGGCAGGGGTGTCATCCAGAGAAAAAGAGCGGTATTCCAGGTTGAGGGATTCAGCCTGGGCGCGTACTTTTTTCTCATCTTGCCCGGCAAGGACAGGCTTGAGTCCGCGTTTGACAGCGAGGTCCGCAATCAATTGCCCCGTATAACCATAGGAGCCGTAAATGAGGAAAGTTTTCACAGAGATATTATACATAGGAGTTAAGCAATTGAATGAGAGAACCTCGAAAATAAGGGGGGCGTGCTGCGCACGCCCCCCTTATTTTCGGTAACCTTTTCTAAACTGCGTGAGTCCTAATACAAAACTTTACGCATTGAGCGGAACGAGCCGCAGACGAATGCAGTCGCCTCTTCACCCTACGGGGAGGAGCGCAATGATATTCTTATACATGCGCTTCAACTACAAACTCCGCCCTGCTCGCCTGTACCTGCGTCAACGATGCAGGCCGCGAGGAGTAAGTTTCTTCACAAAATGCACAAGGCGCTCGATTTCTTCATAGCCCATCTTCAAATGTGCCTGGATGCTGACATTGTTATCCAGCCAGGTGTCAGAAGCCATCTCGGTCAGGCCCTGTGAGCGTGCCCACTCTTCAGCTTCAGCTACCAGACCCTTTCCGATGCCCTGCCCACGCAGGTCTTCGTCCACATACCAGCCTTCGATGTAGCCGACCGGGCTGCTCTCGCACCCATCAGCGTATTTACGGGTGCCTGCTTCGAGAAAACCGCCCAATTTCCCATCGGAGCGTTCGACAACAAAAACCGGTTGCATTGGGTCGTTCAGGAGGTTTTCGCTCTGCACCGCGAATTCTTCTGCCGAATGGTCTGGCCACAAAGCCTGGCGCATGCGCAGCCATTCGGGTTTGTCCGCGTGTGAGGCGCGGCGGAGGGTGATATCTGTCATTGAGTGAACTCCCAGGAGGTGGATGTCTCATCTTCTGCAACCAGCCGCGCGCCCAGTTTTTCGAGCAGGCGCCGCGAAGCAGGATTTTCTACGGTCGTAGCCGTGACTGCCTTACAAAACGGATCCTGCAAAGCCCAATTCACCAGCACTTGGACGGCTTCGCTCGTGTAGCCCATGTTTTGATAGGCCGGGTCGATGCCGTAGCCGATCTCGGTCGAGCCGTTCTCATTTGGGACTCCTTTGAAGCCTGCCAGCCCAGCCCCGAGCTTATCCTCCCGGACAACGATCAGCCAGTAAGTTTGCCAGACGTGACACGATACATCTGTTCCTGTCATCTTCTTGATTTTCATCCGGATGGCGCGTTGAACGCGTTTGGTGAGCACATTCCGGGAGACGGACAGGCCAAGCTCTGCTTCCAGCGAGGGCAGGTCGGTGAGACATAGTCTAAGTTGGGATAACGTCAAGGGAACGAGGAGCAGGCGTTGGGTCCGGAAAGAGGCGTTCATTCGTTTGTCAAAATGAAACTCGCCCCGGAGAAGATGATCCCCGGGGCGTATTGTTGAATGTCAAGTACGCGCAGTATTAAAGTTTAAAATGTCACACTCCATGAGAAACTATGGAGATGAGACAAATGACAAAGATCATTCTTGCACATGAACTGTT
>JBAVJG010000111.1:0-3286 GCA_049687655.1 Anaerolineales bacterium
TGCCATGAGCAAAAAGAACAGAACTTCACAACCATCGATTACCCCAAAAGAAAAAGAGGACAGAGATAAACCCAGTTCCATACCGGGTTGGCCAGGCTATCGAACCAGAAACGGTCGTTCCGGTTACGATCCAATCGATATGCGCACCGAGGCAGCGCACACTGCCAGCACGTTCGTGCGCGATCTCTTTAGCGGTCGATTAAGGATCAAAAACCCCCTGTTCCTGTTCCTGTCGGGCTTGCTGGGACTGGCGCTCGTCACCCCATTTTTATTGGCCGTTATGGAAATGTTGAACGGGAATCTGTTCCCGTTGGATGCATGGTTCACATTTTCGATTGGGGGGATACTCGGCCTGGCAGTACTGGTCAACTTCGTCAAAAGCCTGGTTAGAACGAAAAAATAGGCAAGGCCCGCTTCTTCTGGCAAGTTTTTAGCGGAGCTTACGCACGAGTGTAAAAGAATACCATAGATAAGGGGGGCGAGCTGAGCTCGCCCCCCTTATCTATGGTACTTTATTGCAAACTGAGGAAGATCCATTTAACATGATAATTCAAGATTCCACGCACCTATACTTTAGTAAGATTGTCTATGGTTGTCTAATCAAATTTATTAAGCTTATTCGTAGTGAAAGATAACATTATTTGTTGAGCAATCGCAATTTCATACGGGGAAAACCATTGATAGCAACCGAAATTGCCACCAACTCTACACACATTTGGAGGTTCCTGAATGAATCAGGGAACTAAAGTCAAAGAAACACAAAATCCTGCGGGAAATCCATCTGAAGAATTATACAGAATCCTATTCGAGCAGTCTGCGGTCGGGATTTTCATCTCAGATGCTGATGGACGCTTTATCGAAATCAATCCGCGCGGCTGCGAGATGCTGGGATATACAAAGTCTGAACTTCTCAAGCATGCTATGCACGATATTGTGCAACCCCACGAGCACAAAATTGATTTTCCCGAGCCGATCGCATTACAAAATGGGAAAGTAACTGTTGACGAAAAAATGATGCTTCGCAAAGATGGCAGCCTGTTTCCGGCAAAGATAGGTTTTCAAAAGCTTTCAAACGGCAATCTGCTCCAAAGCATCCATGATCTTAGCGAACAAAAAATCAAGGATGGTGAAATCCTGCAGCTTTCGCGTTTCCCCTCCGAAAACCCGAATCCTGTTTTGCGCGTTTCGCGCGAGGGGAAAATCCTGTATGCCAACGAAGCCAGTGCCAAGCTACTGGAGGAATGGAACACCGGGGTAGGCGGGATGCTCCCATCAGCGTGGAAGAAGACAACCAGCCGGTTGGCAGAAAAAAGGTCGGACCAGAACGTGGAGGTTCCTTTCAGGGGGCGCGTCTATTCTATGACCATCACCCCGGTTCCAGGCACAGATTACGTCAATCTATATGGCAGCGATATCACCGAAATCAAACGTTCTGAATCAGCGTTGCGCCAGGCCGAGGAAAAGTACCGTAATATCTTCGAACACTCCCAGGACGGCATCTTCCAGAGCACGCCATCGGGGAAGTTCATCACCGTAAACACCGCATTGGCCCGTATCTGGGGTTACGATTCGCCTGAAGACGTGATCGAGAGTATCACCAATATCGCGCATCAAGTCTATGTCAACCCCGAACAAAGACAGGAATTTCTGCGTGTGATGGATGAGAATGAGGAGGTCGTAGATTTCGAATTCCAGGCCTACCGCAAAGATGGCGGTGTGATCTGGGTGCAGGAAAATGTGCGCACCGTGAGGGATGCGGACGGAAAGGTGCAATATTACGAAGGCACCGTCAAAGACATCACTGAGCAGAAACAAATGGTTGCGGCTTTACGGCACAGCGAGGAACGTTATCGCAGTACGCTCAACAATATGATGGAAGGCTGCCAGATCATCGACTATGACTGGCGCTACATCTACGTCAACGATACCGCCGCCCTGCACGGACGCTACAAACCGGAAGAAATGCTGATGCGCACTATGATGGAGTTATACCCCGGCATCGAAAAGACCGTAATGTTTGCAACTCTTCAACTCTGCATGGAAAATCGCATCCCTGAACGGATGGAGAACGAGTTTACCTTCCCTGATGGAGAAAAAGGTTGGTTCGAATTGAGCATCCAGCCGGTGCCGGAGGGGCTGTTCGTCCTTTCGCTGGATATCTCCGAGCGCAAGCAGGCTGAGATTGACTTGAGAGATCGCGAAGCGCGCTACCGTACGCTTTTCGAGAACCTGCCCATCCCGGTCTTCACCAAGGATATCGAGGGACGTTACACCACTTTCAACGCTGAAGAGGGGAAGTACTGGGCGGAAAGCCCCATCGGGCACACCGATCAAGAGTTGCTGCCATCCGATATTGCCGATGACCTGCGGGCAGTCGATTTACAGGTGATGGAAACCGGGAAACCCTGGTCTGGTGAGGAATTATTCCAATCCTCGGCTGGATTTCATCATTCGCTGTCACGCAAAGTGCCGCTCCATGATGGCAATGGGAATGTGATCGGCATCCTGGGCGCCAGCGTAGACATCACGAAACGCAAACAGGTTGAATCTGACCTGAGGGAAAGCGAGGAACGATTCCGCAGCCTGTACGAGAACGCAGCTATCGGTATTTATCGCACCACACCAGATGGTCAGATCCTGATGGTCAACCCGGCTGCGATAAGCATGCTGGGATACGAGAACTTCGATGAAATGTCGCAGCGCAATCTGGAGAAGGATGGATTCGAAGCAACTTACCCGCGCAGCGAATTTCGTGAGCGCATGGAAAAAGAGGGTGTCATAACAGGTCTTGAAAAAGCCTGGGTCCGGAAGGACGGGTCCACAATCTACGTACGTGAAAGCGCCCGGGCCATCCGCGACGAAGATGGAAATATCAAATACTATGATGGCACGTTCGAAGACATCACTGAACAAAAGCTGACACAGGAAGAACTTCGCGCCAGCGAGGAACGTTACCGCGATCTGATCAATAACAGCCAGGAATTTATCTGCACCCACAACCTGGATGGGAATATCCTTTCGGTCAATCCATGGGCTGAAAAAATACTTGGGTATAAGCAAGGTGAGCTCCTCAAAATGAACATCGCGGATTTCCTCTTGCAGGAAAATCAGCTTGATTTCAAAACATACCTGGATGAAGTTCAAAAAAATGGAAGGGCGAAAGGACTAATGGTTGTCCGAACGCACACCGGAGAGCGTCTGATTTGGGAATACAACAACTCCTTGCGCACGGAAGGCGTGGAGCAGCCCATCGTTCGCGGGATGGCGCATGACGTAACACAACAAA